>CALEOQ010000055.1 GCA_937910255.1 uncultured Caulobacteraceae bacterium
GGACTGGAGTTCGGGCGTGTGCTCTGCCGGGCTGCGGGGGCAGGACCGGGGGGCGGCGCGCCGTGGCGGGCGGGCGCTCGGCCGTGGCCGCGGCGGCCGGCTCGGCGCGGGTGATCCAGATCAGGCGCCGGTCTTGGGACGTCATCGCCGCAGAAAAGCTTGAGCGGCCGCCCCGATGCAAGCCTGTAGACGCCGCCGGGGCGCTTTAGGGCGCGGTCTCTTCCGGCAGGATGATGGCGTCGCCGGCCTCGTCGCGCAGCTCGGCGCCCAGCTTCAGGCCCAGCTCGCGGGCCGCCACCATGGCGTCGGCGGCGCTGGTGAGATCCAGCCCCTCTTGCCGGCGGAAGCGCAGGCGGCCGTCCGGCGACAGCGCCTCGACGATCAGGAAGAGCTGGCCGGCCTTCAGGGTCGCATAGGCGCCGATGGGCGTGCGGCAGGAGCTTTCCAGGGCCGCCATGGCGCCGCGTTCGGCGGCCACGGTGGTGGTGGTGTCGAGATCCCGCAGGGCCTCCAGCCAGGGCTGGCCCTGGTCGGCCTCGCGGGTCTCGATGGCCAGCGCCCCTTGGCCCGGGGCCGGCGGGCGCTCCACGGGGTCGATGAAGCTCTTGGCCGATCCGTCCAGGCCCAGGCGCTTGAGCCCCGACAGCGCCAGGATGATGGCGTCGTACTCGCCAGCCTCCAGCTTGGCCATGCGGGTGCCGACATTGCCCCGCAGCAGCTGCACATCCAGGTCGGGGCGGGCATACAGGCTCTGGGCCTGGCGGCGCAGGCTGGCGGTGCCCAGGCGCGCGCCGCGGGGCAGGTCTTCCAGGGTGCGGGCCTCGCGGCTGAGGAAGGCGTCGCGGGGATCTTCCCGTTCCGGAATGGCGGCGATGACCAGGCCCGGCGGCAGGACGGCGGGCATGTCCTTCATGGAATGGACCGCGCAGTCGATGCGGCCATCCAGCATCGCCTCCTCGATCTCCTTGGTGAACAGCGCCTTGCCGCCCACCTCCAGCAGGCGCCGGTCCTGGATCTGGTCGCCCGAGGTGCGAATGATCACCAGGGGGGCCACACGCTCGGCGTCTTCCGGCGCGGCGCCCAGGGCCGCAGCGATGCGGCGCTGCATCTGGCCGGCCTGGGCCAGGGAGAGCTGGGAGCCGCGGGCCCCGATGCGGACGACGGGCGGTTGCGAAGACACGGTGGGCGGTCTACCTGCGATGCGATGACTGACAGCCCGCTGCTACAGGACAGGCGCCTTGGCCGCAACCGGATGACCGATCCTGCGGCGCCGGGCCTCACGGTCCTGGGCCTTGAGACCAGCTGCGACGAAACCGCCGCGGCCGTGGTGCGGCGGAGCGCCGACGGCGAGGTGCGCGTGCTGTCCTCGGTGATCGCCAGCCAGATCGCCCAGCACGCCCCCTATGGCGGGGTGGTGCCCGAGATCGCCGCCCGCTCGCATGTGGAGGCCATCGACGCCATCGCCGCCCAGGCCATGAGCGAAGCCGGTCTTTCCTATGACGATCTGGACGGGGTGGCGGCCACCGCCGGGCCTGGCCTGGTGGGCGGGGTGATGGTGGGCCTGGCCTTTGGCAAGGCCGTGGCGCTGGCCCGGTCCCTGCCCCTGGTGGCGGTCAACCATCTGGAGGGCCATGCGGTCTCGGCCAGGCTGGGGGCGCAGGTGGACTATCCCTTCCTGCTGCTGCTGGTGTCCGGCGGCCATTGCCAGCTGCTGGAGGTGGCCGGGGTCGGCGCCTGCCGCCGCCTGGGCACCACCATGGACGACGCGGCCGGCGAAGCCTTCGACAAGATCGCCAAGACGCTGGGCCTGCCCTATCCCGGCGGACCGGCCCTGGAGAAGCTCGCCGTCGGCGGCGATCCTGAGCGGTATGTCCTGCCGCGGGCGCGCCTGGGCCACAAGGACTGCGACTTCTCCTTTTCGGGCCTGAAGACCGCCGCGGCGCGGATCGCCGAGGGCCTGAGCACCGAGCCTGAGCGCCGGGATCTGGCCGCCGCGGTCCAGGCCGCCATCGCCCGCCAGCTGCGCGAACGCACCGAGCGGGCCATGGACCTCTATGCGCAAGATCATGGGGGCGAGGCGCTGCGCTTCGTCGTCGCCGGGGGCGTGGCCGCCAACGGCGCGGTGCGCGCCACCCTGGAAGAGACCGCCACGGCGCGGGGCTTTTCCTTCACCGCCCCGCCGCTGGCCTACTGCACCGACAACGGCGCCATGATCGCCCTGGC
This sequence comes from uncultured Caulobacteraceae bacterium, assembly GCA_937910255.1. GTDB lineage: Bacteria > Pseudomonadota > Alphaproteobacteria > Caulobacterales > Caulobacteraceae > Phenylobacterium. Next base: position 2,224 of record CALEOQ010000055.1, read on the forward strand.
CGGCGCCGAGCGGCTGGCCCTGGGAATCAGCGATCCCCTGGACGCCCCGGCCCGCCCCCGCTGGCCCCTCGACGCCGCGGCCGCCGCGGCCCATCCCAGCCACCTCGCCGGCCGAAAGGGCGCCAAGTCATGAGCCAGCCGATGAAACGCGCCGGGGTCATCGGGGCCGGCGCCTGGGGCACGGCCCTGGCCCAGGTCTGCCTGCGGGCCGGGCTCGCCACCACCCTTTGGGCCCGCGAGCCGGAGGGGGTGGCCTCCATCGCAGAGACCGGGGAAAACCGCCTGTTCCTGCCCGGCGTGGCCCTGGACTCAGGCCTCGTCTGCACCGGCGACCTGGCCGATCTGGCCGGTTGCGACCTGATCCTCATGGTGGCGCCGGCCCAGCACCTGCGCGCCGCGCTCACGGCCTTTTCCCCCCACGCCCGGCCGGGCCTGCCCGTCCTGCTCTGCGCCAAGGGGGTGGAGCAGGGCTCGCTGAAGCTGATGACGGAGGTCCTGGCGGAGACCCTGCCCGACGCCGCGCCCGCCGTGCTGTCAGGCCCCAGCTTCGCCGGCGAGGTGGCCCGCGGCCTGCCCACCGCCGTGACCCTCGCCTGCCCGGACGAGGCCCTGGGCCGGGCCCTGGCCGAAGCCATAGCCGGGCCGGCCTTCCGCCCCTACTACGCCGCCGACATGATCGGCGCCGAGGTGGGCGGGGCGATCAAGAATGTGCTGGCCATCGCCTGTGGCATTGTCGAGGGCCGGGGCCTGGGGCGCAGCGCCCATGCCGCGCTCATCACCCGCGGCTTTGCGGAAATGACCCGGGTGGCCGTGGCCCTGGGCGGCGAGCCGGAGACCGTGGCCGGTCTCTGTGGCCTCGGCGACCTGGTGCTGACCTGCTCCAGCCCGCAGTCGCGCAATATGAGCGTCGGCCTGGCGCTGGGCGCCGGCCAGACCCTGGAGGCGGCCCTGGCCGGCAAGCTCTCGGTGGCCGAGGGGGTGGCCTCGGCGCCCGCGGTGCGCCAGCTGGCCGCCAAGCTCGGCGTCGAGACCCCGATCTGCGAAGCCGTGGCCGCCATCCTGGCCGGCGAGGTCGCCGTGGATGTCGCCATCGAAAACCTGTTGTCCCGTCCCTTGAGGGACGAACGCTAGAGCGCGTCCCGATACGTGGGACCCGGTTATCGGAACGAAGCGCGCGCAAGACTTGGAGTGTAGATCTGGAATGAGCCTGTTTGTCCTGATGTGCTTCGACAAGGCCGACGCCCTGCCGCGCCGCACCGCCGCCCGGGCCGACCACCTGGCCTATATCGAACAGCGCCTGGAGAAGGTGAAGCTGGCCGGCCCGCTGCTGACCGAGGCCGGCGACATGGCCGGCTCGCTGATCATCTATGAGGCCGCCGACCGCGCCGAGGTCGAGGCCTTTGCGGCCGGCGATCCCTACAAGGCCGCCGACGTCTTCGCGCGGGTGGAGATCTCCGCCTTCAAGGTCACCCGCGGAGCCCTGGCTTGAGCACAAATCCCGCCCGCCCGCCGGCCGGGACCGATCTCTGCGCCCTGGACGAGGTGGCCGAGCCCGGCGCCAAGGGCTTCCGGTTTCGCGCCGAGGCGGCGATGTTCGCCGGCGTCGTCGTGCGGATCGGCGGGGAGATCCGCGGCTATGTGGATTCCTGCCCCCATGCCGGCTGGCCGCTCTCGGCCCTGGACGACCGCTACCTGACGCGGGATCATCGCCACATCCTCTGCGCCGGCCACGGGGCGCTGTTCACCCCGCTCACCGGCGAATGCGTGGTGGGTCCCTGCTTCGGCGAACGCCTGGCGCCCTGGTCGATCGAGGTTCGCGACGGCCGGGTGGTGACGGCCTGAGAGCGCCCATCGCCTTCGCACAACTGGCCGGCCTGGGCGCCTGAGGGCGCGCGATTTTCGAACACAAGCGTCGCGATCCATCGGCATAGCTCGCAAGGCGCATGATGTCTGGAGGGCTTGGGGATGCGGGCGAACACATCGCGGGGCTTGCGGCTGGCCTTTGATGCGGCGGCGGAGGTCTATGATCTTGGCCGGCCGAGCTTCGATGCGGCGCTGCTTCGGCCCATGCTCGATCAGGCGGGCCTGAAGCCTGGCGACCTCGTCCTGGAGATCGGCGCCGGCTCTGGCCAGCTGACCGGCGGCCTGCTGGAGGCCGGGCTTCGGGTCATAGCCCTTGAGCCCGGCGCGCGGCTGGCCGAACGGCTGGCGCAGAAGTTCGCCGGTCATGATGGCCTTGAGGTGATCGGGGCCAGTTTCGAAGACTATGCGCCCGACCAGCCGTTCGCCGCGGTCCTGGCCAGTAACGCCTTCCACTGGGTGGACCCCGAGGTGAGCTACGCCAAGGCCTGGGCGGCGCTGGCGCCCATGGGCTCGCTCTGCCTGATCTGGAACTTTCCGATCCTGGCGGACGGCGTCCTTCAGGCGAAGATCAACGATCAGGTGTTTGTCGAGGGGCTGGAACAGTTGCGCCGCGATCCGGCGACCTTCCGCGCCAGCCTGGACGGGGCCATTGCGGGCGGCCATCGGGAGCTCGCCGAAACCGAACTCTATGGCGCGCCGTGGACCTGCTGGATCGACCGGCGGCTCGCCCTGACGCCGGACGCCTATATCGACCTGCAGGCCAGCTATGCGAACACGGTGGGCGCGCGGGACCGGCTTGTCGGACTTAGCTCCGTTCTCCAGACTCCGGTCGAGGTGCTGGACCACGTCTATCTGAGCGCCGCCCGCCGCCGGAGCCTGGCATGAGCCCCGACACCGTCCGCGTCGCGGCCGCCCAGACGCCGGTCTTCTGGGAGGATGTGGCGGGCGCGCTGGCCTATGCACGGGGCGTGATCGCAGAGGCGCAGGCGGCCGGGGCGGCTCTGCTGTGTTTTCCGGAAGGGTTTCTGCAGGGCTATCTGGTGGAGCCCGAAGCGGCCCGGCGGGCGGCCCTGGACCTCGGCTCATCGGCCTTCGCCGATGTGGCGGGCCAGCTGCCGGAGGCCGGCCCCCTGCTGGTGCTGGGTCTGATCGAGGCCGAAGGCGGGCGGCTCTACAACACCGCCGTGGTGATCGAGGGGCGCCGGCTGATCGGCCGCTATCGCAAGACCCACCTGCTGAAAAGCGAGACGGTGTTTTCGCCCGGCGAGGACTGTCCGGTGTTTGAGGCCGGCGGTCTGCGCTTCGGGATCAATATCTGCTTCGACACCAACTTCCCGGAAGCCGCCCGGAACGTGGCAGATCAGGGCGCGTCCCTGCTGGTCTGCCCCGCCAACAACATGCTGCCCCGCGCCATCGCCCTGGACTGGAAGGATCGGCATAATCCGGTGCGGGGCGAGCGCTGCTGCGAGACCGGCCTCTGGTGTCTCTCCGCCGATGTCACCGGCGAACGGGGCGACCGCGTGGCCTGGGGGCCGACGGCGCTGCTGGACGACCAAGGCGCGGTGGCGGCCCAGCTGCCCCTGGACGCGCCGGGCCTGCTGGTCTGCGACCTGCCGCTATTTGCTCGGTGAGATAAGGCCGGGGCTTGACTGTCATTTAGACATTTAGCTAAATGTCGTCATGAGCAGTGTCTTCAAGGCCTTGTCCGATCCCACCCGACGTCGGGTGCTACAGCTGCTCAAGGCGCGTTCCATGAGCGCAGGGGAGCTGGCCGACCATTTCCCGGTCTCCAAGGCCACGATGTCGGCCCACTTCGCCGTGCTCCGCGAGGCGGACCTGGTTGTCGCGGAGAAGCAGGGAAAGTCGATCATCTACGCCCTGCGGATCTCGGTCCTGGAGGACGCCCTGCTGGGCTTCGCCGACGGCCTCGGCCTCGGTATCGCCCGCACCCCTGAGACGCGCCCGCAAGAAGGTGAGACATGAACCGCCACGTGAAGTTCGTTCTGTTCACCGCCGTCCTGGCGAGTCTGGTCTTTGCGCTGGCCGCCATCGGCTGGCGCATCCACATGGTCCAGAACCTCGGTCTGGAGCTTCGGCCCCGGCCGCTGGCGCCCTTCATCCTGCTGGCGGTCCCCGCCGTTTTGGCTGTCATTCTCTGGCGGTCTGAGCGTCTCCTGGCCGAACACCGGCCGGGCGTTTCCGACGAGAACCCGCGTCACCTGCAGGCGAGCCTCATCTTCACCTTCGTCTTCACGGCGCTCTGCACGGCCTGGATGGGCCTGCTCTATGTCGCGGCCCGTCCTCCGGAGGGCGAGCTGCTGATTCGGCTGACCGTCGGCCTGATGGGCCTGAGCGTCGCTATCCGCGCCAACCTGTTCGCTAAGCTGTCCCCGCCGGCTCTGGACCGGCCTTTCAATCGCGACGCCTGGTCCCGGGCCGCTCTTCGCGCGGGCTGGGGCTCGGTGGGCATTGGCCTCGTGCTGATCGCCGCCGCCGCCGTCCTGCCGCTGAAACCGCTCTTCTTCGCCTGTCTGGCGGGGGCCGCCGCACTCATCCTCCTCAGCCTCGCCCTCCGTCGCGCCGTGCGGCCAGGATAGCTGCGGCCGCCTACATCACCCCCAGGCGGCGCAGGACCCGCAGGTGCAGGTCGCGCTCGTGGGTGTGGACCCCCGGCGCGCCGGCCACGACGATCAGGGCCTTCCAGAGCGCCCAGGCCTGGCCGCGCAGCCAGGTGTCGTCGTCCAGGTCCAGGCGCTGGCGGAAGGCGTCGCGGGCGGCGTCGTCGAGGACGGTCCAGGCGAAGGCCAGGTCGCAGGCCGGATCGCCGACCCCGCAGGTCCCAAAGTCGATCACCGCAGCCAGCCGGCCGTCCCGGACCAGCAGATTGCCCGGCGCCACGTCCCCGTGGATCCAGACCGGCGGGCGCGCCCAGCGCGTGGCGAGCGCTGCGTCCCAGAGGGCGAGCGCCGCGGCGCCGTCGATCTGGTCGCCCAGGGTCTGCGCGGCGGCCCGGGTCTGGCCGTCATAGACCGCCAGATCGCCGCCCCGGTGGAAGTTGTGCGGGCCGGCCGCCGGGCCATCGGCGGCGTCGATGGCGTGCAGGGCCAGCAGGAAGTCCGCCAGATCCCGGGCGAGGACGCCATGATCGAGGCCCGCCGCGGCGGCCACGGTCTCGCCGTCGATCCAGGCGCAGATCGACCAGGGAAAAGGATAGCCGTGGCCGGGCGCGCCTACGCCCGCCGGCGCGGGGATCGGCAGGGGGAGCTGGGGGGCGAGTCTCGGCAGCCAGGCCTGCTCCTTCTCCACCTGGGCGATGTAGTGGTCTGCGGCCGGCATGCGGACCAGCAGGTCAGCTCCCAGCCGGAAGGTGCGGTTGTCCCACCCACCGGGCTTGACCCTGGTGATGGGCAGGTCCGCCCACTGGGGAAACTGGTCGGCCAGCAGGGCGGCCACCGTCGCCTCGTCCACCTTGACCCGTTCGGTCATCGCTTCCCCCAGCTCTGGCTTCAGGCTTCCCTAGCGTCAGGGTTGAAGCCCCTGATCGGCGCGGTCCATGGTCCGCTCCATTCTTCTCACCCATTCAAGACAGATAAGGGAGGGCCATATGCCCATCAGCCGCGAAGTTCATCTCATCACCCGCCCCAACGGCATGCCGCAGGAGCGCGAGTTCGAGATCGTCGAGACCAACGTCCCCGACGCCGCCGACGGCCAGGTGCTGGTCCAGAACCTCTACATGTCGGTGGACCCGGCCATGCGCCCGCGGCTGACCGCCGGCCAGGCCCTGAACGAGGCCATGATGGGCGGCGCGCTGGGCCGCGTGGTCCAGTCCAAGAGCCCCGACTTCGCCGTGGGGGACCTGGTCACCAATCGCCTGGGCTTCAGGGAATATTTCGTCTCTGACCCCAAGGGCCTGTCGAAGCTGACGCCGGCCGAAGGCCTGCCGCTGACGGTGCACATGCATGCGCTGGGCATGACCGGCTTCACGGCCTATGGCGGCCTGCTGTTCATCGGCGCGATGAAGGAGGGCGAGCAGGTGTTCGTCTCCACCGCCGCCGGCGCGGTGGGCTCCATCGCCGCCCAGATCGCCAAGATCAGAGGCGGCTATGTGGTCGGCTCCACCGGCTCGGACGACAAGGCCGCCTGGCTGCGCGACGAGATCGGCCTGGACGCGGTGATCAACTACAAGACGCAACCCATCCGCCAGGCCCTGGAAGAGGCCACGCCCAAGGGCATCGACGTCTATTTCGAGAATGTCGGCGGCGAGCACCTGGAAGCCGCGCTGCGCCGGATGAACACGCTCGGCCGCATCGCCGTCTGCGGCATGATCTCGGGCTATAACGAAGGCCAGGCGCCGGTGCGCAACCTGTCCAACATCATCTATTCGCGGGTGATGCTGCGGGGCTTTGTGGGCACCGACTTCATGCACCTGCAGCCCGACTTCCAGCGCGACATGGCCGGCTGGCTGCGGGAGGGCAAGATCAAGTACCAGGAGACGGTGATGGACGGGATCACGTCCGCGCCCAAGGCGCTGATCGGCCTGCTGGAAGGCGCCAATTCCGGCAAGATGCTGGTCAAGCTCGCCGAGTAGAGCTTCGCCTGCCGCCGAGGGGTCCTGCGATGCAGGACCCCGAAGGGGCTACGCTTACAGCCCCAGGTCGGCGGTGACCGGGGCGTGGTCGCTGGGCCGTTCCCATTCGCGCACGTCGTCGTGGACGCGGGACGAGGCCGCGCCGGTGCGGAAGGCCGCCTCGCGCAGGCCGGGCGACACCCAGATGTGGTCCAGGCGCAGGCCGCGGTTGGACTTGCGGAAGTCCGCCGAACGATAGCTCCACCAGGAAAACAGTTTTTCCGGCTCCGGCGTCGCGGCCCGGGGCAGGTCGATGAAGCCCAGGGACGCCTGCAGGGCCTCCATGGCCGCCACCTCCACCGGCGTGTGGCTGACGATGCGCGACATCTGCTTGTGGCTCCAGACATCGAACTCGCCGGGCGCCACGTTCAGGTCGCCGACGATGGCCAGGGGCGCCTGGGGGTCGCGGCGGCCCATCTCGGCGGTCAGGCTCTCGAAGAAGTCGAGCTTGTGGTCGAACTTGGGGTTCAGGGCGCGGTCGGGCGTGTCGCCGCCGGCCGGCACATAGAAGTTCTGGATCTCCACCCCGGCCACCTTGGCCGAGACGCAGCGGGCATGGCCCTCACGGCAGACATTGAGGATCGGCGCATCCTCGATCGGCAGGCGCGAGGCGATGGCCACCCCGTGCCAGCCCTTCTGGCCGGCGATCTTCACATGCGGCAGGCCCATGGCGGCGAAGGCCTCGCGGGGAAACTCGGCCTCCTGGCACTTGATCTCCTGCAGGCACAGGACGTCGGGCGCCTGTTCGTCGACGAAGCGGGCGACCTGCTCGGCGCGCAGGCGGACGGAGTTGATGTTCCAGGAGGCGATACGGAGGCGCATGGGCAGGGGTTTAGGCCACAGAGCCCGTTCCGATAAGGGGAGAACCGGCTGCCGGATCAAAACCCGCTCCGGCGCCAGGCTGCGCCAGAAGAAAACGCCCGGGGACTGGAGAACCCCGGGCGCCAAGTCATTCGTCTCTCATGCCGCCGCCGGGAGGGGATAGGTTCCGGCACGGCGCTGATATCGGGCCAGCGGCCCTGCCTCAGCGATGCGTGTCATATTTGCCACGAGGCAGATAAAAGTCAAGCGCAAATCACGATGATTCTTGCGTGTTGTGAGATTGTCACATTCGGCCCTGACCGGGGCGCAGGTTGCGGGGGTCCTTCAGGACGAACAGGCTGTCATCCAGGCTGGTCACCTTGTCCAGACGGGTCAGGCGCACGCGGGTGGCCTGGCCCTGGGCGTCGCTGATCGTCCAGCCCACCAGCTTCATCGGCGAGTTGGAGAAGGAAAGCGTGATCTGGCCCTCGGCCTCCTTCTTGCCGTCCCGGGCGGTGATGGAGAAGCCGTCGGCCAGGCGGTTGACCCGGGTCACCTGTACGCCGCGATCCAGACGGATCTGCTTGGCCAGGAACAGGGACAGGGGCGTGGCGCCCAGGGGGTAGGACTCGAAGGTCTTGAGCTTGGAATTGGCCACGGACACCAGGCTGCCGTCCGACACCACCAGTAGGCCGGAAGGCGCCGCATAGGCGAAGCGGGCCTTGCCGGGGCGCTTCAGATAGATCTCGCCCTGGGTGGTCACCCCCCGGGGATCGGTCTGCACGAAGGTTCCCTTGGCCTGGCTGAGGCCTTCCAGATAGGCCACGGCGCGGTCCACCAGGGCCTGGTCGGCCGAGGACAGGGCGGCGGCGACCGGGCTCGCTGACAGCAGGCCGGCGAAGGGCGCGGCGGCAAGGCCCAAGGCCAGCGTTCGGCGGGAGAGGGCGGGGGTGCGGATCATGAAAATCGGCTCCTTGGTCTTAGGCGGCGGCCTTAACAGGCGCCCGCGGCGTCAATAGGGCGGCGCAGCCCTTCGCCCCGGAGCATGGCCAAACGGCCACGCTTTGGCTTCGTTCCCGGACGGAGGGGCGCCTTCAAGCCGCAAGTTCTAGCCGAGGGCCGATGAATGGGTCATGTCCAGAGGGTTCAGCCCGCAGTGGATCGCCCATGACCGCCTCGTCCTCCGCCCCGTCTCGCCAAGACCGCCCCATGGCCACCCTGTGCCGCGACCGGGCCTGGATCGATCAGGCGGTGCAGACCATCGAGGCCGACTTCAACCGCTCGGCCGACACGCACCTGCTGCGCGCGCCCCTGGCGGGCGGGGTCCACCTCTATTTCAAGGACGAATCCACCCACCCGACCGGCAGCCTCAAGCACCGGCTGGCCCGCTCGCTGTTCCTTTACGGGCTGTGCAACGGCTGGATCGGCCCGCGGACGCCGATCATCGAGGCGTCCAGCGGCTCGACGGCGGTGTCGGAGGCCTATTTCGCCCGGCTGCTGGGCCTGAGATTCATTGCGGTGATGCCGAGGTCCACCTCGGCCGAGAAGGTGGCGCAGATCGCCTTCCACGGGGGCGAGACCCATTTCGTCGAGGCCAGCCCCGACGTTTACGCCGAGAGCGCCCGGCTGGCCGCCGAGCTTTCCGGCCACTACATGGACCAGTTCACCTATGCCGAGCGGGCCACCGACTGGCGCGGCAACAACAACATCGCCCAGTCGATCTTCAGCCAGATGGGTCAGGAGCCGCACCCGGAACCCAGCTGGATCGTGGCCGGGGCCGGCACCGGCGGCACCACCGCCACGCTTGGCCGCTTCATCCGCTACAATCGCGCCCAGACCCAGCTCTGCCTGGCCGACCCGCAGGCCTCGGTCTTCCACCGCCATGTGGCCGACCGCGCCGTGACCGCCAGCGCCGACCGGGGCTCGGTCATCGAGGGGATCGGCCGCGCCCGCTGCGAGCCGTCCTTCAATCCCGAACTGATCGACCGGGCCATCGCCGTGCCTGACGCCGCCAGCATCGCCGGCGCCCGGGTGGCCTCGCGGCGCCTCGGCCGGTCCTGCGGCGGCTCCACCGGCACCAACCTCTTCGCCTGCGCCCAGGTGATCGAGGCCATGGCCGCCGCCGGCCAAACCGGGTCGGTGGTCACCCTGCTGTGCGATTCCGGCGAGCGCTACGCCAGCACCCTGTCCAACCCCGCCTGGCTGGCGGCGTCCGGCCTCGACGTGGCCCCCTATGAGGCGGCGCTGGAGGCCTTCTTCGACACCGGCCGGTTCACGGTCTAGTCGGCCGGCCAGGGCTGACGGGCGCCGTCTTGCCTGTGGACCACGCCGCGGCGCATGACGAAGGTCACCCGCTCCAGCTGGGTGACGTCCTCCAGGGGGCTTGCGGCGACGGCGACGATATCGGCCGACTTGCCGGCTTCCAGCGTGCCCAGGCCGGCCGAGAGGCCCAGCAGGTCGGCGGCGTCCACCGTGGCGCTGCGGATGGCGCGGGCGGGGCTCATGCCGGCGTCGACCATCATCTTGAACTCCGTCGCATTGTCCCCGTGGGCCGAGACGCCGGTGTCGGTGCCAAAGGCGATCTTCACGCCTGGCGCGGCGTACTGCTCGATATGCTTTTCGAAGGCGATGCGGGCGGCCTCCTCGGCCTTGGCCAGCACGGCGGGCGGGCGCTCGCCGGCCCGGGCCTGTTTCACGGCCGCCTCCGGGGCGATCATGGTCGGCACCAGATAGGCGCCGGTCTGGCGGAACAGGGCGAGCGTCTCAGCGTCGGTGAAGGTGGCGTGCTCGATGGAATCGACGCCAGCCCGCAGGGCCGCCTCGATCCCGTCCTTGCCGTGGGCGTGCGCCGTGGCCTTGCGGCCGAAGGCGTGGGCGGTGTCGACGATGGCCTTCATCTCGTCGTCGAACATCTGCCGGCCGAGACCGCCGGCGACGTTGGACAGCACCCCGCCGGTGGCGGCGAACTTGATCACCTGGGCGCCCTGCGAGACCTGGATTCGCACCGCGCGGCGGCAGTCCTCAGGCCCGTCGCAGGTGTTGACCGCATGCGCCCGCTCCAGCTCGGCATAGGGCTCGGCCAGGCCGTTGGCGCCGTCGCCATGGCCGCCGCTGATGGAGATCATGCGGCCGGCGTTGACGATGGTCGGACCCTCGACCAGGCCCTTTTCGATGCCATCGCGCAGGGCGGTGATGGCGGCGGGATCTGAGCCCAGGTCGCGCACGGTGGTGAAGCCGGCCTCCAGGGTGCGCCGGGCGTTGTCCAGCCCGACCACGAACCTCGTCTCGGCCCCCCGGGTCATGGCCTCGAGCCGGGCGGCGGTCTTGTCGTCATCGGAGAAGATGTGGACGTGGGAATCGATCAGGCCCGGCAGGACGAACTGGTCCGACAGGTCGATCAGGCGCCCCCCGGCCGGAACCGGCAGCAGGCCGTCGGCCACCTGCACGATCCGTCCATCCTGCACCACCAGGGTCGATGCGCCCCGCGGCGCCTGGCCGGGCCGGTCGAGCAGGGCGCCGGCATGGACATAGGTCCGGGTAGGCGCGGCGGCCTCCTGGGCCTGGGCCGACGGGCTGAGAAGTCCGGCGGCGAGGACGGCGGCGGCGATGTGGCGCAACATGAGCTTGAAACTTCCCCCTCTTAAGGCCCGGGCGGGCCCCAGTGCGCCAGTCTAGCGGCGCGTCGGCCGCGGTCCAGGCTTCCCGCCTACCAGGGCTTCCACCAGGGCTCGGCGTCCAGGGCCGGGTCGCCGGGCTTCACCTCCTGCTTGCCCCAGGTCATGACCATCAGGAACTTGTGGCTGCGCATCTGAGTCTCGCCGGAAATCCGGTGGATCACCGGCACGGCCGCGCCGGTGCGGGCGTCGTAGGCGAAGATCGAGAACTCGGCGACGCCGGAGCGCTCGGCCTGGCTGTAGAGGGAGAGCTCCGGCACCGAGAAGGTCGAATAGTTGTTGCCGGTGGGCAGGGTGAGCGCCGGGACGCCCAGGACGCGGCTCATCTGGTCGATGGACAGGGCGCCCATGCGGATCTCGACCACCAGGTCGGCCTCGCTCCGGCTGGTCGAGAGCCGATGGCCGCCGTTCAGGATTCGCTGGCGCAGGGCGCTGGCGGCGTAGGGCGCCCATTCGCCGGTGAAGTTGATGGTGTCGAGGAAGACCAGGCTGCCCTCGGGCGCCTCAAGATGGAAATCGGCCGCCGCCCGTTCGGCCGCGTGCGCCACCAGCAGCTGCTCGGTGGCCGTGCGGCCGGGCCTGGTCTGCACCGCTGTGGCGCAGGCGGCGAGACCGCCCAGGGCCAGGGTCAGGGAGAGGCTCAGGGCGGCGCGCACGCGCTTACGGGTACTGAAAGATCTCATCGCTCGACTCGCGGCCGGTCGCCCCCCGGCTGTGCCTGGGGGCTTAAGCCTGATCGGCCGCCGGCCGCAACCGGAGCCCTTCACAATCTGGGGGTTTTGCCTCTGTTGCGGTCAGCGCCGGCCCCTTGCCGAGCATCGTGTGGGCGGCGCAAGCTGCGATGGTCAAACAGGGGGAAAGACCATGCCGTTCACGCCGCCGGACTTCGTCATTCCCCGCCGGCTTGAGCACGCCGAGTTTCGGCTGCGGCCCCTGACCATCCATGACGTGATCAAGGACTATGCGGCGGTGATGACCAGTCTCGACCGCCTGGCCGGCGTGTTCGGCCCCGGCAATGACTGGCCCCGGGCGGACATGGCCCTGGAGGAGGACCTGGTGGACCTGGGCTGGCACCAGGGGGAGTTCGAGCGCCGCACCTCGTTCGCCTTCACCATGATGTCCCTGGACGAGAGCCAGTGCCTAGGCTGCGCCTACATCTATCCCGCCGACCGGCCGGGCTATGACGCCAAGGCCTATTGCTGGGTGCGCGCCTCGGCGGCCCATCTGGACGAACCGCTCTATGGCGCGTTCAAGGCCTGGCTGGCGACCGACTGGCCCTTCGAGCGGACGGCCTTCCCCGGGCGGGACGTGTCCTGGGCCGACTGGGGCGCTACTTGATCACCATGCCCTGGCCGGTGGGCAGCTCCAGGATGTGGTAGCCGCGCTCGGCCATCCAGGCGACCTCGGCCACCTGCTGGGCGTGGTAGCCCGTCCAGCCGAAATCATCGAGGATCAGTACGCCGCCGGGCGAAATCCGGTCGAACAACACCTCCAGGGCGCCCACCTCCGCCTCGGCGTTGTTCAGATCCAGGTGCATGAAGGCGATCTTGTCCGGCTTGGCCTGCGCCAGGCTGTCGGGCACCCGCCCCTGGGTGATCGTCACATTGGACATGTCGGCGAAGCGTTCGCGGACCTGATCGACCAGGGTCTCGCTGTGCTCCAGCATGCTGTGGTGGGGCATGGTCTCATCATGCTGGAACAGGTCGTAGAGGTAGTAGTGGCGGGGCAGATCAGCAAAGCCCACCACCTCGGAAATGATCCGCGCCGAGACGCCCTTGTAGCAGCCGCATTCGACGAAATCGCCCTCGACCCGCAAGGCGGTCCGCGCCGCCCAGGCCAGGGTCGCCAGGCGCCACAGGGCGCCCCGCTCGGGGGGAAGGGTGGCGTGCCGCTGAAAGGCTTGCATCAGCGCCTGGTCGTTCAGGAAGCCCAGGGACTTGTTGAAGGTGATCAGATTGTCCCCGGCGAAAAAGCCGCGGGAGACGGTCATGTTGTCCGCCAACTGGTCAAGCGCGCCCATTAGGGCCGGATGGCTCTTCAACCCGTAAAAGGCGTGCGGAATGATCGCCTTTGGATGAGATCGGAAGAGCACACGTCTGAACTCCAGTCACGTCGTAATCTCGTATGCCGTCTTCTGCTTGAAAAAAAAAATAATTTACTCTCCTCTTTTCACTCACCTTTTTCATATCTCTTATTTTTATCTATCTTCCACGCCCTCTTCTACCCTCCCTTCCCGTGCTTCCATCGT
>CALEOQ010000056.1 GCA_937910255.1 uncultured Caulobacteraceae bacterium
GAGGAGAGAGTGAGAAAGAGTGGTATAGGGGTGGTACGGGGACGGCCGAGATCTACAAGCTTGCCATGCACGGCGCGAGTCCGAGCTCGCTGGACGGGGGGGTGCAGGGGGGCGAAGCGGCGACGCGGCAGGCCGGCCTTAAGCCGAACCCGACCCTCGGCGTCGAGCTAGAGAATTTCGCCGGGACGGGCGCCTATTCCCTCGCCGACCGGACCGAGACCACCGTCTCCTACCAACAGACACTGGAACGCGGCGGTAAGCGGGAGGCGCGCCTGGGGCTGGCGCGCGGCCAGCTGGAGGTGGCGCGCTGGCGCGGCGCCGTCCGGTCCTTGGATGTGCTGCGCGACGTGCAGGTCGCCTACGCCGAGGCCCTGGCCGCGGACGCCGAGCTGGTGATCGCGGAGGCCCGACTGGTCGCCGTGCAAGGCGCCCAGCGCGACGTCGACCGCCGGGTGAAGAGCGCGCGCGACCCGTTGTTCGCCGGCAGCCGGGCGGAAGCCGTCACCGCCCAGGCGGAGATCGCCCGCGACGAGGCCCGCGCCACCGCCGACGCGGCCCGCGCCCGGCTCGCCGCCTATTGGGGCGCTGGCGAAAACTACAGCCTGGACCTCAAGCTGTTCTTCGAGGTGACGGCCCCCGCCGCCGCGCCCGCGGCCGAGGTCGCCGACCTGCAGCTGCTCGCGGCCGAACGGGACGTGGCCATCGCCGCGGTCCGCGTGGAGCAATCCAAGGCGGTGACAGACCCGACGGTCCGCGCCGGGGTGCGCTACCTGGGCCAGGGCGACGAGGTGGCCTTCGTGGTCGGCGGCTCCATCCCGCTTCGGCGCTACGACACCAACAGGGCCGGCGTCGAGCGCGCCCAGGCGGAGCGCACGGCGGCAGAGGTGGAGATCGAGTCCGCACGGCTCGCCCGCGAGCGCGAGATCGCCCGCCTCACGCGGCGCATGACCGCGTCCGCCCGGGAATCCGAGCGGATCCGCATCGAAGTGATCCCGGTCGCTATCCGCGCGGTCGAGCAGGTGCGCGCGGGCTTCACCCGCGGGGGCTTCCAGTACCTCGACGTCGCCGAGGCGGAGCGCGCTCTGTTCGACGCCAGGGCCCGGCGTCTCGTGGTCCTCCGGCAATATCATCTCGACCTGGCTGCCCTCGCCCGCCTGACCGGCCGCCATGCCGCCCTCGCCACCCAGCCCGCCAGCGCGGAGACCCGCCGATGAATGTCCTCCTGTCCCAGCGCGCCACGGCGCCGCTGCTTCTGCTCATGACCGCCCTGGCGCTGACCGGCTGCGGCGAACCGGCAAAGCCCGCAGAAGCCCCGGGCCATGCCGCCGCTCCGGACTACGAGCGGGGGCCCCACCGCGGCCGCATGCTCCGCGACGGCGACTTCGCCCTGGAGATGACCATCTTCGAGGACGGCGTGCCTCCTGAGTTCCACATCTACGTCTACCGCAAGGACAAGCCGGCGGACCCCAAGACCGTGCAGCTCACCGTCGAGCTGGGGCGGCTGGGCGGCCGGACGGACCGCTTCGCCTTCACCCCGCAGGAGGACTACCTCCGCGGCCAGGGCGTGGTGAACGAGCCGCACTCCTTCGACGTCAAGGTCACCGCCGTCGAAGGCGGCCGGACCCACCGCTGGACCTATGCGTCCTACGAGGGTCGCACCACCATCTCGGCGCAGGCCGCCCAGGCCGGCGGCGTGAAGACCGAGCGCGCCGGTCCCGTCGCTGTCGCTGAGCTCATCGACCTCTCCGGGCGGGTGGAGATCGCCCCCGAGGGCAAGGCCGAGGTCCGCGCCTGGTATCCCGGCCGAGTCATGTCCCTGGCCGCCGAGCTCGGCCAGCCGGTGCGCAAGGGCCAGGTGCTGGCGCGCGTGGAATCCGCCAACAGCCTGCAGACCTATGCGATCCCGGCCCCGATCTCCGGCGTGATCGTCGCGAAGAACGCCAATGTCGGGGGCGTGGCCGGCGAACAGCCGCTCTACGTCGTCGCCGATCCCAACCGTCTCTATGCCGGGTTCTTCGTCTATCCGCGCGACGCCGAGCGGGTCCGGGTCGGTCAGCCGGTGGAGGTCCGCAGCCTGTCGGGCGAAGCGCGGGTCACCAGCCGCGTCGACGCCCTGCTGCCCACCACCGACGTCGCCAGCCAGACCCTCATGGCGCGCGTGCCGATCCGCGGCGGCGAGGCCTGGCGGCCGGGCCTCGGCGTCGAGGGCGCTTTCGCGGTCAACACGGTGCAGGTCCCGCTGGCGGTCCGCACCAAGGCCTTGCAGCGGTTCCGCGACTTCAGCGTGGTCTTCGCCAAGGTTGGCAACACCTACGAGGTGCGGATGCTCGAACTCGGCCGCAAGACCCCGGAATGGACTGAGGTTCTGGGCGGTCTGGAACCCGGTACGGAATACGTCACCGACGGCGCCTTCCTGATCCGCGCGGACATCGACAAGTCCGGCGCGAGCCACGACCACTAGGGGCGGACCACACCATGCTCGAACGCATCGTCGCGCTCTCGATTCGCTACCGCTGGGTCGTACTGGCGCTCGTGCTCCTCAGCGCCGGCGTCGGCGTCTGGAGCTTCCAGCGGCTGCCCATCGACGCCACGCCGGACATCACCAACGTCCAGGTCCAGATCAACACCGAGGCCCCGGGCTTCTCGCCCCTGGAGTCCGAGCAGCGTATCACCTTCCCGGTGGAGACAGCGATCGCCGGCCTCCCAGGGCTGCAGTACACGCGCTCGGTCTCGCGGTACGGGCTCAGCCAGGTGACCGTCGTGTTCAAGGACGGGACCGACATTTACTTCGCCCGGCAGATGGTCAACGAGCGGCTCCAGACGGCCAAGAGCCAGCTACCGCTCGGTCTCTCGCCGGAGCTGGGGCCGATCGCCACCGGGCTCGGCGAGATCTTCATGTACACGCTGGAGGTCAAGCCCGGCGCCCACAAGCCTGACGGCACCGCCTACACGCCCGAGGACCTGCGCACCCTGCAGGACTGGGTGATCCGTCCCCAGCTGCGCAACACCCCCGGCGTCACCGAGGTGAACACCATCGGCGGGTTCGAGCGGCAGTACCATGTCACCCCCCTGCCCGCGCGACTGTCGGCCTACGGCCTGACCATGGGCGACGTGATCGCCGCCCTCGGGTCGAACAACGCCAACGTCGGCGCCGGCTACGTCGAGCGCTATGGCGAGCAGTACCTGATCCGGGTGCCGGGCCAGGCCGGCGGCGTCGAGGACCTGCGCGGCGTCATCGTGACCAACCGCGGCGGCGTGCCGATCCGGGTCGGCGACGTCGCCGACGTGGGCATGGGCGAGGAGCTGCGCACCGGCGCGGCCACCGAGAACGGACAGGAGGTCGTGCTGGGCACGGTCTTCATGCTGGTGGGCGAGAACAGCCGCACCGTCGCCCGGGCCGCCGCGGAGCACCTGAAGGAAGCGGCCAAGGCGCTGCCGGCCGGCGTGACCGCAGAAGCCGTCTACGACCGGACCGAGCTGGTCGACCGCGCGATCGCGACGGTCGAGAAGAACCTCCTTGAGGGCGCCCTCCTGGTCATCGTGGTGCTGTTCCTGCTGCTCGGCAACTTCCGGGCGGCCCTGATCACCGCGGCGATCATCCCGTTCTCGATGCTGCTCACCATCACCGGCATGGTCCAGACCCGCGTCTCGGGCAACCTCATGAGCCTGGGCGCCCTGGACTTCGGCCTGATCGTCGACGGCGCCGTGATCATCGTCGAGAACTGCCTGCGGCGGTTCGGTGAGGCCCAGCACCGCCTGGGGCGCGTGCTGACCCATGATGAGCGTTTCAACCTGGCCACGACCGCGACGGACGAGGTGATCCGCCCCTCGATGTTCGGCGTGCTGATCATCACCCTGGTCTATGTGCCGATCTTCGCGCTGACCGGGGTGGAGGGGAAGATGTTCCACCCCATGGCGATCACCGTGGTCCTGGCTTTGACGGCCGCGATGCTCCTGTCGCTCACCTTCGTCCCGGCCGCCGTGGCGCTGTTCGTCACCGGCAAGGTCGAGGAGAAGGAAAGCCCGGTCATGCGCGGGGCGCGGCGCCTCTATCAGCCGGCCCTGGAGACCGCGCTGCGGCTGCGGATCGCCTTCGTCGCAGGCGCGGTGGTCCTGGTGCTGCTGGCGGGTTTCGCGGCCAGCCGGATGGGCTCGGAGTTCGTGCCCAACCTCGACGAGGGGGATATCGCGCTCCACGCCCTGCGGATCCCCGGCACCAGCCTGACCCAGGCGATCCGCATGCAGACCGCCCTGGAGGCGCGCATCAAGCGCTTCCCGGAGGTCGAGCGGGTGGTGGCCAAGATGGGCACCGCCGAGGTGGCGACGGACCCCATGCCGCCCTCCGTGGCCGACACCTTCATCATGCTCAAGGACCGCAAGGACTGGCCGGATCCCCGCAAGCCCCGCGCCAAGCTTCTGGCCGAGCTGCAGGCGGCCGTGGCCGAGGTCCCCGGCAACAACTACGAGTTCACCCAACCCATCCAGATGCGGTTCAACGAGCTGCTGTCCGGGGTCCGGGCCGACGTCGCGGTCAAGGTCTTCGGCGACGACCTGGACGAGCTTCTCGAGATCGGCAAATCGGTCGAAGGCGTCGTCGACGACATCGAGGGCGCCGAGGACGTCAGCGTCGAGCAGATCACCGGCCTGCCGGTCCTGCAGATCACCCCGGACCGCGCGGCCCTGGCGCGCCTGGGCCTCAACGTCGACGACGTCCAGGAGGTGGTGCAAGCCTCGCTCGGCGGCGCGGTGGCGGGGCAGATCTTCGAAGGCGATCGGCGGTTCGACGTGGTCGTCCGGCTGCCTGAAGCCATCCGCAGCAACGTCGACGAGATCGGCCGCCTGCGCGTCCCCCTGCCGGCGACAGCCGACGGAACGCGCGGCTTCGTGCCGCTCGCCGACGCCGCCCGGATCGAGGTGGAGATCGGGCCCAACCAGATCAGCCGCGAGAACGGCAAGCGCCGCGTGGTCGTGACCGCCAACGTCCGCGGGCGCGACCTCGGCTCGTTCATTCAGGAGGTGCAGCAGCAGGTCGGATCGGAAGTGGACCTGCCCAGCGGCTATTGGGTGAGCTACGGCGGCACATTCGAACAGCTGATCTCGGCGGCCAAGCGGCTGCAGCTGGTTGTGCCGGTGGCGCTGCTGCTGATCTTCGGACTGCTCTATGCGCTCTTCCGATCGGTGAAGGATGCGGCCATCGTCTTCTCCGGCGTGCCGCTGGCGCTGACCGGGGGCGTCGCGGCGCTGATGCTTCGGGGCCTCCCGCTCTCCATCTCGGCCGGGATCGGCTTCATCGCGCTCTCCGGCGTGGCGGTGCTCAACGGGGTGGTCATGGTCAGCTTCATCCGCAGTCTCCTCGCCCAGGGCGCGCCGCTCGAGGACGCCATCCGCGAGGGTGCGCTCACGCGGCTGCGCCCAGTGCTGATGACGGCCCTGGTGGCCAGCCTGGGCTTTGTGCCGATGGCCTTCAACGTGGGCGCGGGCGCGGAAGTGCAGCGGCCGCTCGCCACGGTGGTCATTGGCGGCGTCATCTCGTCCACCCTGCTCACCTTGCTGGTCCTCCCCGCCCTTTACGGGCTGGCCCACGGACGCCGGCGAGCGCGGACGAAAGGTGCGCCGCCAGCCCCTGCGCCCGCGGCATAGGAGCGCCCCGCAATGCTCGAGGTTCTCAAGGATCGAACCTATCGTCACCTGTTCCTCGCCCAAGTGATCGCGCTCGTGGGCACGGGTCTTGCGACGGTCGCGCTGGGGCTCCTGGCGTACGACCTGGCTGGCGCCAACGCCGGCGCCGTGCTGGGCGGCGCCCTGGCCATCAAGATGATCGCCTATATCGGGGTCGGACCGGTGGTGAACGCCTTCGTGGACCGGCTTCCGCGCCGAGCTTTCCTGGTTTCGATGGACCTGGTGCGCGCCGCGATCGCCCTCGTACTGCCGTTCGTCACCGAGATCTGGCAGGTCTACCTGCTGATCTTTCTCCTTCATTCGGCCTCGGCCGCCTTCACGCCGACCTTCCAGGCGGCCATTCCGGACATCCTTCCGGACGAGAAGCGGTACACCCGCGCCCTCTCCCTCTCGCGGCTGGCCTACGATATGGAAAGCCTGGTCAGTCCGATGCTGGCGGCGGCGCTCCTGACCGTGATCAGCTTCCATTGGCTGTTTGGCGGCACGGTGGTGGGGTTCCTGGCGTCGGCCGCGCTCGTGGTCTCGGTCGCGGTCCCGCAACCCTCGCCAGTCCATCGTGAAGGAGGCATCTATGCCCGCACCACGCGGGGCGTGCGCATCTATCTGAAGACCCCGCGCTTGCAGGGATTGCTGGCGTTGAATCTGGCCGCCGCCGCGGCCGGCGCCATGGTGATCGTCAACACTGTCGTCTATGTGCGCACGCTTCTGGGTCGATCGAACAACGACGTCGCCTTCGGCCTGGCAGCCTTCGGCGGCGGATCGATGATGGCCGCGCTGCTGCTGCCGCGAATCCTGGAACGGCTGGGAGACCGAACGGTGATGCTCAGCGCGGCGAGCCTTCTCGCCGCTGCGCTCCTGGCCATGGCTGCTCTGACGCTCACGCCCGGCGTCGATCGGTGGATTGCCCTGCTAACCGTTTGGGCGGTTATGGGGATCGGCTATTCCGCAGTTCTCACACCCTCTGGACGGCTGCTGCGCCGATCCGCTAGCCCAGAGGACCGCAGCGCGGCTTTCGCCGCGCAGTTCGCGCTTTCGCACGTCTGCTGGTTGATCACCTACGCTGTCGCGTGCTCGCTGGGAGCGATGGTAGGGATGAGCTGGACGCTGGTGATCCTCGCAGGCCTCGCCGTCCTTGGCGCCACCTGTGCGCTCATCCTGTGGCCATCCCGGGATCCGGACGCGTTGGCCCATGAGCACCCCGAGCTGCCGCGCGACCATCCGCACCTGCGCGACGGCGCGCCCCTGGCGACCGGAGAGGGCCACGTCCATGACGTGGTCATCGACGACCTTCACCTGCATTGGCCTCGGGCGGGGGCCTAGTGCATGTCGCCGGCTCCGCCCCGCTAGGCATTCCGCGGGCCAAAGAGGATTAGGGCGGCGCCTCCCAGGCAGATCGCGGCGCCCAGGATGTTCCAACGGTCGGGCGTGCGCGGCTCTCCGTCTCGGCGGTTGCGGGCTGTCCCCGCTCGAAGGGCTCGGCCGAGACCTGGGCTCAGCCGCGGGGGATCGCCTTCCCCCAACACCCCCTTCCCCTCCACCAGAGCCGCAACACCTGAGGACATCGCAATCGGCTCGGCGGCCGGGAATGCCTAGCCCTGGCTCAGCCGCAGGAGGCCTTGTCGCCACCCTCCTGGATCGGCGGACAAGGCACGTCGCCGTAGGAACAGTAGACGCAGCAGTCGCCTAGCTTGGGCTTTAGGACAACGCCGCAGCCCTGGCAGTCGTAGTAATACTGGCAGGCGTCGGTTGGCATGGTCTCCGTCACCTGGTGGCCGCACTGCGGACAGGTAAGGGTGGAGCGCGCCTGGGTCTCTACGTTGCTCATCAGCGGGCGCTCCGAATGAGGGCCAGGGCCCAGGGCTCGACCACTGGCTGCCAGAACAGGGCGAGGAGGACAAGGACCGTGGCCGCGCCGAGCAGGCCGATCCCGAGCCGTGATGGCGCCGCGCACACGCTGTCGACCCGGCATATCCGCGCCCGCCGCGAGGTCACGACCCAGCCCACGCCGATCACGGCCAGCGCGGCGAGCGTGATCCAGGTGCGCTGACCGGCGACCCAGCTGAGGCCGCCCAGGCCCAGTCCGGCCAAGGCCAGCGACATCGGAAGGACGCAGCAGGCGGCCCAGGCGAAGACGGCCCCGGCCGCGGCGGCGACCGCCGCCCAGCTCAAAGCGGTCTCGTCGGGCTTGCCGCCCTGTCGGTCTCGTCGGGCTCGAAGCCCGCTGCTCGCCGTCATGCGATCGTCTCCTGGTGCGATGCGGGCGAGGATGCCATCTGTAGTGACTACAGACTCAAGCCCTAATCGAAAGCCGCGCTCCCATGGCCGACCAGGCGCTCCAGATCGGCGAGCTCTCACGCCGCACGGGCTGCAACATAGAGACGATCCGCTACTACGAGCGGATCGGCCTGATGCCGGCCCCGCCCCGGCACGGCCGCTACCGCAGCTATGGCGGCGAGGACGTGGGCCGGCTGGGCTTCGTGCGTCGGGCGCGCGAGCTGGGCTTCACGCTGGACGAGGTGCGCGCCTTGCTGGGCCTGGCTGGCGGCGGGCAAGGCTCCTGCGCCGAAGTGCGAACCCTCGCCGCGTCGCACCTGGCAGACGTCCGAGCCCGGATCGCCGACCTGAGGCGCATGGAGCGGGTCCTTGCTGACTCCGTCCGGGCCTGCGACGCTGGGCAGGATCCAGGCTGTCCGCTGATCCAGACCCTCTATGCGGAACGTAGGCCGTCGCCGGACAGCCCTGACACTAAAATCCCCATGTGAGGCCGCAAGGAGCCTGCGCGCAGCGCACGGCGGGACGCGCCGTCGAGCGGCTGGCGGGCGCCGCAGGCGCCCGCAAGGGACGGACCCATAGAAGGCGCGTCGGCGGCGGGACCGAGCACGCCCGCCGGCCGCTCTCCGTCTCCGGGGCGTTGCGGGGCAGGCTATGCTAACACCCCTCAACTGGAGAAGCTGGTCGCCCAGCGCCCAAAGGCTTCAGACGCGATCATCCTTCGCGCCAAGTCGCGGCATCACGCGGATGTAGACGAGCGAGGCGACCAGCTCGACCAGCGTCTGGGTGACGATAACGGCGGGCAGCAGCGGGATCGCGCCGGGCACCGCAAGCGCCAACGGCAGCACCACGAGCGAGTTGCGCGTGGCTCCGCTGAACGCCACCGCCCGACCGGCCGCCGCGTCGAGCCGACTAATACGAGCCACGGTCCAGCCTACCAGAGGCGCGATTGCGGCGAACACGATGTAGAGCGGCGCCACTCCGATGACGGCTGTCAGCGCTGGACTGAGTTGCGGAACGACGGCGGCAATTACGATGAACAGCACGACCGCCGTCGCCGGTACGGGAAGGATACCGAGGATTTCGGTCGCGCGCGCGCCGGCGGAACTGCGGCTTGCCCAGAGCTGACATAGCACCACCAGGGCCAGCGGGATGGCGATCAGCCAGACGAAGGCGTGTAGGAATGGCTCTGCATTGGCGAGCCCGGCGGCGTCCGTGCCCAGCAACAAGCCCAGCCAAAGCGGCAGCAGCAGCATCTGCGCGATCAGCAGCACTGGAGTCGCCGCCAGCAACAAACGAGCGTCTCCGCGCCCGAGATGCGAGAAGGTGACTACGTAGTCGATGCAGGGGCACAGCAGCACCAGCAGGACGCCCAGGCGGATGAGCGGGTCGGCCGGCGCGAACTGGATGATGATGGCGACCAGAACGGGCACGGCGACAAAGTTCACAGCCAGCAGCGCGCCGAAGAAGCGTCCGTTGCGAAACGCCTTTCGAAGCGACGCGATCGGTACCTGCAGGAAGGTGACGAACAGCATCAAGGCCAGCGCCGGGTTGACCGCCGGTTCCAGCCGTTCCGTGCCGCTGACCAGCATTGCGACGATCACGCCGATTCCGACGGCGGCGAAGTAAATGAGAACCTGCCGGCTCTCCAGCCGGTCGCGTAGCTCGCCGATCGTCATGCGCGGGCAGTCTCGGCCGCGGCCCCGCAGCATGATCGGCGTCCGGCGAGGCTGCCCACGGACAGGTCGTCAAGGATAACGCTGTCGGGGCCGGGTCCGCCGACGCACTTTTCGTCGCAAGTGGCCACGAACCCGGCTAAGGTGGTCACCCCATAGACCCACAGCGGCCGCGGGCGCCGCAGGCGCGCGCCGCGGCTAAGACGAGTGGTCGACTGGATCATTCAGCCATTAGACGCGATGTGGCCCAGGACGCCAAGGTCGCACCCCTGGGTGCGCCGATCATGCCGATTGCATGAATTCTTAATGGAATTCCTTGCAAACTCACCTCGGAGGCCTAGATCGGGGCCATGAGCAAATTCGACCAGTTCAAGGCCAAGCTCCGTTCCGGGCAGACCTACCGCCGGGCGGATTTGGCCCAATGGTCGACCGCGATCGACCGCCACCTCAAGGAAGCGGTGCTGGCGGGTGTGCTGACCAAGCTCGCCGGCGGCCTCTACTACGCGCCCAAGCAGACGGCTTTTGGCAAAGCGCTACCCGAGGACGATACGCTGGTGTCGACCTTCCTGAAGGGCGGTCCATTTCTGCTGGCCTCGCCGAACGCCTACAACGCCCTCGGGGTCGGCACGACCCAGCTGCACAACAAGACCGTCGTCTATAACCACAAGCGCCACGGCAAGTTCGCGCTGGGCGGTCGGACCTATGACTTCCGGATGAAGCCCGCCTTCCCGAAGAAACTCACCCGCGAGTTTCTGTTGGTCGACCTGGTCAACAATCTCGACCAGCTTGGCGAGAGCGCGGAAGAGGTGCTCGAGCGCGTCAAGGCGCGCCTGGCTACCAGCGACCAGGTTCGCGTGAAAAAGGCCGCCCAGTCCTACGGCTCCGAACGGGCCAAGAAGTTCTTCGCCCGCGCGCTTGCCGATGTCCAGGCGAGGGATGCCACCTGACGTGGTGCAAAACCAGGTAAGCTGCTGGGGTGTTAGCTTCCAATGAACCCGGCCACATACGGACAATTATATTGAAATTGTTCGCTAGACTGTCCATATATGGACAATGTTAAAAACGTCGTCCGAGCTCGTTCAGGACCTCGCCAACCGCATTCGCGTGCGTCGCTTGGCGATGGATCTTCCTCAGCAAGAGGCAGCGCTTCGGTCCGGGATTGCCTACCGGACCTGGCGGCGCCTTGAGACCGAAGGCAAGGCCTCTATCGAAGATCTGGTCAAAGCCGCGATCGCGCTTCGGTGCGAAGAGGCTCTGGAGGCGCTGTTTCCCGCGCTGACGGCGAGCAGCCTTGACGAGCTCCTCAAGCGGCAGGCAAGGGAACCTGGTGCCGCAATGGCGCGCCGATCCCGCGCCACGCGACGCGCTGGCGAATCCTCATGAAGCTCTCACCGGGTACACCCTTGACCGTGGCGCTGGCGTTCGACGCAAGCCAGGGGCGCCTGCCGGTCGCTCGCGTCGCTTTCGCAGATCGCAAGGCGCAGTTGGAGTGGGCGACGGAGACGATCGCGGCGCGCCTGGCGGTCTCGCCGATCCTCTATCCTCCCGAACGCGGTCTGCAGGCCGCCCGCAGCCGAGAGTTCGACGGCCTGCACGGCTTCCTGGCCGACAGCCTGCCTGAGGGGTGGGGACATCTGCTGATGCGGCGCAAGCTCAGCAAAATCGGCGTCAATCTTGACGCTCTCACGCCGCTGGATCGCTTGGCCTTGGTCGGTGACCAGGGCCGCGGCGCCCTGATCTTCGAGCCCGCAACGACGCCGGCGGATGATGTCCAGTCGCTGGATCTCGACGAGCTAGCGGCGGCGGCGGTGGAAATCCTGAAGGGCGAAGAGGACGCGCTCGCCGACACGTTGGCGAATCTGGCCGGGGCCTCGGGCGGCGCGAGGCCAAAAATCCATGTCGGATTTGACGCGAGTGGCGCCATCTCGGTGTCCGAAGGGGAAACCGCGCCGGGACACGAGGCCTGGATCGTCAAGTTTCGAGCCAATGACGACCCTATCGACATCGGACCGATCGAGACGGCCTATGCCGCCATGGCGCTGGCCGCGGGCCTCGACCTCAGTCCCCATCGCCTGTTACCGGCCAAATCCGGCCCTGGGTATTTTGCGACCCGGCGTTTCGACCGCCCTGCCCCCGGCCTTCGCCTGCACATGGTCTCGCTGAGCGGCGCCATCGAGGCGCGGCCCTCCCTGCCGTCAAGCTACGATGTGTTTCTGCGCGCGACCCAGGCGATCACCCGCCATGCCGCCGACGTCTCGGCCGCGTTCCGGCGGATGATTTTCAACGTCCTCGCCAGCAACCGCGATGACCATACGCGCCAGCACAGCTTCCTGATGTCGCCAGCGGGCGAGTGGCGGCTCGCGCCGGCCTATGACCTCACCTTCTCGCCCGGCCCCGGCGGTGAGCACTACCTGGACATAGAGGGCGAAGGCCGGCGGCCAACCGGCGATCATGTGCGCGCCCTCGGCCGGCGGCACGGCCTGAGTGAGCGGTTGATGGCCGAGGTCGTCGAGGCCGTCAGGGCCGCAGTTGCGGATTGGCCAGCGATCGCCGAGACGGCCGGAGTGACAGCAGCGTCCCGCAACATGATCTCCGCCGCCCACGAGAGCGTACGGGGCTATTTCTGATAGCTGATCTTTAGGATCGGCTGACCAAGCGGGCAGCCGACGCTCTAACAGGCTTCCAGAGTGTAGGTCTCGCCGACCCGGCCCGTCACGCGACTGACCGCTTGGATGCGCCGCCCCCCCGCCGTCCGCTCGATGTAAATGATGACGTTGATGGCCTGAGCAATCGCCCGAAAAGGAATCCGCTGCGTGACCTCACCAATCAGGTCCTCCAGCCGGATCAGCCCCTCCAAGGCGCTATTGGCGTGGATCGTCGCCAACCCGCCGGGGTGGCCCGTATTCCACGCCTTCAAGAGATCCAGCGCCGAGCCGTCGCGAACCTCGCCGATGATGATGCGATCGGGCCGCAGGCGCAGCGTATCCCTGACCAGGTCCGTCATGGTGACCACCGGCTCGGTGCGCTTGGTCAGCATCTGCACCTTGTCCTCGGCCGAGCATTGCAGCTCCGCCGTGTCCTCGATCAGCACCACGCGGTCGGTTGCGAACGCCGGCTCGGCCAGGATGGCGTTGGCCAGGGTGGTCTTGCCCGAGCCCGTACCGCCGACGATCAGCAGATTGTCGCGATTGACGGCGGCCGCGCGGATGGCTGCGGCCTGGCCGGCCGTCATGATCGCCTGCTCGACATAGTCGTCGAGGGTGAACACCACCTCGGGGCGTTTCCGAATGGCGAAGGCTGGACTCGGCACGATCGGCATGAACGCGCCCTGGAAACGCTCGCCGGTCTCCGGCAGGGTCGCGCTGACCCGCGGCCGGTCCCGCGTCACCACCTCGCCCACGTGGTCGGCTAGAAGCCTCAGGATGCGATCGGCATCGGCGCTGGCCAGGCTCTGGCCAGTGAACGACCGCCCCTCCCCTATCCTGTCGACCCAGATCTTGCCGTCGGGATTGACCATCACCTCGACCACCATGCGGTCGGCGAGCGCCGCGGCGATCACCGGGCCCATGGCCTGCTTCAGCGCCGCGACCTTGCGGTCCTGAGCGATCGGGTGCGAAACGGCCATGGAAACTCCAGGTTAGCGGGAAGGCCTAGGCGGCGCCCGGCAGGCTGTCGTCCTCGTCGGGCCGCAGGCTCTCGACCGACTGCGGCGCCAAATATTCGTCGGCGTCGATCGCCTCCTGTGGAGGGGCTTCCACCGGAACCTCGATCGGCGTAATCGCCTGGTGCGGCGCGGGCGCCGCCTTCACCGGCCGCACCCCCTTCCAGTCGATCGTCGCCGTCCCGGGCAGATCCGCCTTCCCCCGGGACTGTCGGACCTTCGCCGGCACGCCGTGGAAATAATCGCCCGTGCGATCCTGGAAGAAGGGTTCCTCATAGTAGCGGATCTTGTCGGCCAGAATCGGCTTGCAGTTGTTGACGAACAGGAACTGCTTGCGGTCGTCGAGGCCCCGGACGTCCTCCTCCGAGAGGATGTAGCGCTGCTGTTCCGACTGCGACGTCGAGCGGTGCGCCCGGCCAAACAGAGTGCGCGGATCGCTGAAGCTCTCGCGCATTTCCAGCGCCTTGCCGGCGCGCCGCACGACCTTCTCGATGCTGGTCGGCTCCGACGTCGCGAAGGCGGCGGTGATGTGCATGTTGTCGAACAGGGGCGTGCGGTCGCCGTACTTCGAGAACACGTCGTTGAAGCTCTGGCAGATCAGGTGGGCGGTGATGCCGTAGCCGGCCATCTCCCCCATCGCGTTCTCCAGGAACGGCAGGCTGCCGAGCTTGGGGAACTCGTCGAGCATCAATAGCAGGCGATGCAGCTTCTTTCGGCCCCGGCTGTCGACGTGTTCGCTTTCCATCAGGCTGTTGATCGTCTGGCGCGTGAACACCCGCACCAGGAACGCCAGTCGGTCGGCGTGGGCCTGCGGGGTGATCATGTAGAAGCTCACCGGCGCGGTCGAACATACCAGGTCGCCGATCGAGAAATCCGACCAGCTGGTGGCGTATTCCACCAGCGGATCGGCCCACAGCGACAGCGACGCCCGGCAGGTGGCCAGCACGCTCGACTTCACCCGCTCATCGAGGTTGGCCAGCGCCGTGGCCCCCAGGAGCACCTCCGGATGGACCTCCGGGATCGGCTCTCCGTCGAGCCCCCGCGCCTTGCCGTCCGGCGCATGATAGTCCGGCCGATGGCGATGCAGCGTGCGCTGCATCGCGTGTAGGGTCGCATCGATGTTGATCAGCAGCCGCCGCACCTGGGCGAGGTTCTTGCGCTCGTCCGGCTCGCTGTAGAGCACGTGCAGGATCACGGCGGTGAAGAAGTCCGTGGCGCTCTGGTCCCAGAAGTTCAGGTCGCCGGCCTTGCGGCCCAGGGGGTCGACCAGGATGCCGACCACGTTCTGGATGTCGGCGATCTCCATCGGCCCCTTGCGGACCTCGAACAGCGGGTTCCAGCGCACGGTGTTGGGGTCGGTCGGCGCGAAGTAGAAGACGTGGCTGAAGGTCTTCCGATGGTCGGCGGTGATGTGCCAGAGCTCGCCCTTGCGATCATAGATGAAGGCGCTTTCCGGCCAGGAGACCAGGGTCGGGACCACATGCCCCGCGCCCTTCCCGCTGCGCGAGGCGCCGACGATGATGGCGTGCTCGATGCCGCGGTAGGCCAGGTAGCGATCGCCGAACCGCCCCAACACCCGGCCGCTCAGCTGCTTGCCGGTCTGGACCAGTTTCGCCCGTTCGACATCGAGCATCGTCGCCCAGGCGCCCTGGCCGAACTTCGGCGGCGAGCGGCGCAGGCGCCGGCTCAAACCGATGGCCGCCATCGCCGGGATGAACAGGATCGCCAGCGGCAGGAAGGCCGCCATCTCGAAGGCGTCGGGATAGGTCCGGGCATAGCGGCCGTACCAGCCGATGAAGGCCCACGGCGGATAGATCCGCACTGCCCCGACGTCGATGAGACCGGCGCCGAACTCGCGCGGATAGTGGAAGGCGTGGGCCACATATTGCGTCGACAGGGCCCCGGCCAGCAGCAGCAAGACCGCGGTCGCCGGGAGCAGGATGCGCGCCTTCTGGGCCTTGGTCATCGCACGCGCGCCTCTACCGTCCGGGGAACAGGTTGCGGAGATCGGAAGAGCACACGTCTGAACTCCAGTCACGTCGTAATCTCGTATGCCGTCTTCTGCTTGAAAAAAAAAACCCATCCCTCCCCCCCCCGCCACTTC
>CALEOQ010000057.1 GCA_937910255.1 uncultured Caulobacteraceae bacterium
GGTGCGTAAGAAGCGTGTGCTGATGCCGACGTCGGTACTGTATGATGTAGTCGGCTGTACGTTTCTATCTTTTTGTTTTTTTTTTTTTTTCAAGCAGAAGACGGCATACGAGCTTACGACGTTACTGGAGTTCAGACGTGTGCTCTTCTGTTCTGGCGTTCCAGGCCTTGGAATGCTCGACATCCAGCACGGCGTGCAGGTCGAAATACTTGCGGAGCTTGGGGGCGCAGCCCAGGCGCTTCAGGCCAGCGGCGACCGAGGCCACCCGGGTCGGCGCCGTCAGCTCGACCACGCCCAGAGCGCCCACCGAATGGTAGGCGTATCGTCGGGTGGCGGCGAAGGCGGTCATGGTGTTGGCCAGGGCCAGGGACTGCCACAGGGTGTCCTCTATGGTCGGCGCAAGCTCCAGGCCCTGAACGGTCATGTCGAGCATCGGCCCGTGCATGCCGCCCATATTGCCGCGGCCCATCTCATCCCAATAGTTGCGGGCCAGTTCCAGTTTCGGACGGGCCGGCAGCTTGACCTGGGTCATGGCCACGAGGTCGTCAAAGCCGGCCTCGCCCGCGGCTTCCTGCGTCAGGAACCAGCGCATCTGGTCCATGTCAGCCTCGGTGGCCAGCCAGTCGAACAGGGGGTCCCACTGGCCGGGGCCGTTCTCCTTCAGACCTTCGAACCAGGCGATGAAGCCCTCGGCATCGGTCGGGACGGCGGCGACGGCGTCCTGCACCTGGGCGCGGAAAGCCTCGACGAACTCGCCTTCCTTGAGCTGCATGCGCTGGTCGCGGCTGAGCTCCAGCCGCCAGTCCTGGCGGGGGACGGACGGCGAAAGACGGCTACGGTTCCAGCGGGCGAGACCGCGGTGAAGACTGTTGGGGTCGGCGAAACCGGCCGCGGGGGCGCTCTGAAGGCCCAAGCCTTGGATGATGGCCATGGATATCTCCTCTTGGCCGGAGAAAGCCGCCGATGGGTCTGCAGGTTCCGCCTGGAGAGCGTTTGCGGAGGCAGATTTATCAAAAATCGACCCAAGCCTCGCCATAGAGTCGAGTAGCCGACGCCGGTTGGCAGATTGGCGGTCGCAGGGCCGACAAAACGGGGTCTCAGATCGATATAGTGCGATCCATGAAGACCCTGCTGATCGTCTACCACTCCCGCACCGGCGGCTCGCGTCAGATGGCCCAGGCTGCGGCCGACGCCGCCCGCGCCGACGGCGAGGTCGCGGTGCGCCTGCTGGAGGCGCAGGGGGTCGCCCAGGACGACGTGCTGGGAGCTGACGGCTACCTCTTCGTCGGGCCGGAGAATCTGGCGGCCATCTCAGGCGAACTGAAGGCGTTTTTCGACCGCACCTATTACCCGGTGCTTGGCCGCATCGAAGGCCGGCCCTATGCGGTCATGGTCTGCGCCGGCAGCGACGGCGAGAACGCCGTGCGCCAGATCGCCCGGATCGCCACGGGCTGGCGATTGAAGGCCGTGGCCGAGCCGATCATCGTCTGCACCCACGCCCAGACGCCCGACGAAATCCTGGCGCCCAAGACCATCCCGCCGGCGGAGCTGGCGGCCTGCGCCGAGCTCGGCGCGGCCTTGGCGGCCGGATTGGCGCTGGGAATCTACTGAGCCCAGGCTCGGTTCAAGGCCGCCTGCAGGGTGGCGTGGCTGAACGGCTTGTGGACCAGGGTGATGTCGCCCGGGACCTCCACATCGAAATAGCCGGTCAACAGGACGATGGGCAGGTCGGGCCAGTCGGGCCTGGCGCGGCGCGCGAACTCGACCCCGTTCACCCCGGGCATGGCGAAGTCGACCAGCGCCAGGTCGAAGGGGCCATCGGCGGCGAGTCCGGCCAGGGCGGCCTCGGCGCCGTCGGCCTCCACAACCTCATGGCCACAGTCGCGCAGGAAGCCCGCGGTCACCGCCCGCACCGGCGCCTCGTCATCGACCACCAGGATCCGTCGGCGGCCGGCGGCGGGTACGGGCGCCGTGGGATTCAGATCGGTCTCCGCGCTCGGCGCCGCGGGCAGGGCGCGGGGCAGGTAGATCTTCACCTCCGCCCCC
This sequence comes from uncultured Caulobacteraceae bacterium, assembly GCA_937910255.1. Taxonomy (GTDB): domain Bacteria; phylum Pseudomonadota; class Alphaproteobacteria; order Caulobacterales; family Caulobacteraceae; genus Phenylobacterium. The sequence continues at coordinate 2,047 of CALEOQ010000057.1, forward strand.
TGTCCGGGTTCGGTCGCGATCTCCAGAGCGCCGCCGGAGCGTTGGGCGAAACCATAGGCCATGGGCAGGCCAAGGCCCGTGCCCTTGCCCACGGGCTTGGTGGTGAAGAAGGGCTCCAGGACCCGCGCCAGCAGCTCCGGCGTCATGCCCGGCCCGGTGTCGCGCACCGAGACCACGGCATAGTCGCCGGCGGCCAGATCCAGTCCGGGCTGCGGCGCCTCGATCGTATGGTTCCAGGCCGAGATGGTGATCCGCCCGCCCTCGGGCATGGCGTCGCGCGCGTTCACCGCCAGGTTCAGAAGGGCCAGCTCGAACTGGTCGGGTTCGATCGCCGAACGCCACAGGTCTGAAGCGACGTTCCAGCTGATCCGGGCGCCGCCGCCCAGGGTGCGCTCCACCAGGTCGCGGGTTTCGGTCAGGATGTCCGCCAGGTCGACGACCTCGGCCCCGCGGCTTTCGGTCTGTCGGCTGAAGCCCAGCAGGCGCTGGGTCAGGGTGGCGCCCTTCTGGGCGGCCAGGGTGGCGTTATCGAGATAGCGGCGGACCGCCGTCTCATCGCCCAGGCGCCGCGTGGCCAGCTCCAAGCTGCCGATGATGGCGGTCAGCAGATTGTTGAAATCATGGGCGACGCCGCCGGCCAGCGTGCCCAAGGCGCGCAGCTTGTCCGACTGCCGCAGGTGCATCTCGGCCAGCTTCTCGTCGGTGACGTCGCGCTCGACGATCACCAGATGGCGGATGTCGCCGGCCGCGTCGGGGACGGGCACAATGGCGGTCTCCAGCCATTGGGTCCCCACCTCGGTCTCCAGTTCGTCCAGCACCTCGACCGTCTGACCGGCCTCCATGGCGCGGGCCTCGGCGTCGGCGCGACCGTGCGCGCCCAGTTCGACCTCGGTCCGGCCGAGGCCATCCTCGACGGCGACCCCGAGGGCCAGCGCTTTGCGCTGATTGATGCGGACGAACCGACCCTTGCGATCCTTGACCGCCACGGCCGCAGGCAGATGCGCCATCAAGCCCCGCAGCAGGGAACGCTCCTCGTTCAGCGCCCGGCGAAGCTGGTGGCGCTCGGCGGCGGCGGACACCATGGCGCGCAGGGCCTCGGGGTCCCAGGGCTTGGCGGCGAAGCCGACGATGCCGCCCTTGTTCAAGGCCGAGGTCACCGAACTCAGATCCGCATAGCCGGTGAGCAGGATCGCTTCGGCGTCCGACAGGCCACGCGCCCGGCCCAGGAAGACGTCGCCGGTCATTTCTGGCATGCGCTGGTCGGAGATGATCACCGCAACGTCCGGCTCGGCGGCCAGGACGTCGAGGGCCTCGGCGCCGGAATGAGCGGCCTTCACCCGGAAGTCGCCTTCGAACAGGTCTTCCAGGGCCACGAGGATATCTGGCTCGTCATCCACCAGCAGGATCAGGGGCGACGAATTTTGCGGCGCGATCATGCCTGGTCGTCCACGGGCAGTTGAATCACGAAGCGCGCGCCTCCGAGGGGGCCACTGTCCACCGCGATGTCGCCCTTGTGGGCCCGGACGACGGCATAGGCGATGGCGAGGCCAAGGCCGGTCCCCGCGCCCACGGGCTTGGTGGTGAAGAAGGGCTCAAAGATTCGGTCGCGAACAGTTTCCGGCACGCCGGGACCTGAGTCATTGATCTCGATCCTGTAGAGGCCATTTTGCTCGCGGGTGGCGATCTCTATCACACCTTCGCCGCCAAGTGCGTCAGCGGCGTTCGACAGGATGTTCATCACCACCTGGTTCAGCAGTGCGGGAGAAGCGGTCAGGGTCGGGCGAGCCTCGAGGCGCTGGCTTATCTCGATGGCGCCCAATTTGGGCGCCAGCAGGGCCAGGACCGTCCCAATGGCGTCGGGCACATCCAGGTTCTGGCTCTCGGCCTCGTCGAGGCGGGAGAATTTCCTCAGGTTCAGCACCAGGCTCTGAATGCGCTGCAGCCCCATGCGCATGGCGCCCAGACGGTCGGCGGTCTTGGCCAGGGTCGCGGCCTTGTCAGCCTCGCTCAGGTGGTCGCCGGCCAACTGGCCGGTGAGGCGTTCCACGGTGTTCTGATGGCCCAGGATAAAGGCCAGGGGATTGTTGATCTCATGGGCGATGCCGGCCACCAGTTCGCCCAGGGACGCCATCTTGGCCGACTGGACCAACTGCGCCTGGGCCTGCCGGCGCTGTTGGTTGGCGGCTTCGAGTTCGGCATTGGCGCGGGAGATCAGAAGAGCGGCGGGTCGGGCAAGGGTGTAGATCTCGGTGGTCGCAGTATCATTAAACAAAAAAAACCTCGATAGTGAACGCGCGTCCCTC
>CALEOQ010000058.1 GCA_937910255.1 uncultured Caulobacteraceae bacterium
CTCGCGGCCAGGCGGAGGGCGGGCGCGCGCCCGTCTACTGGCAGGAGGCGGAGGTCGGGATTGGCTGGAGCGCCATGAGCCTCCAAGGCCTGCGCCCCATCGATCCTCACCTGCCCGTGGCCCACCTCAGCTACTTCGAGGCCGACGCTTTCGCGACCTGGGCCGGCGCGCGCCTGCCCACGGAAGCCGAGTGGGAGCATGCCGCCGCTCAACTTCCCCGCCGCGGAAATTTCCTCGACCGCGCCTGTCCTGCGCCGACGGCGGCCAGCGGGTCTGGCCTGCGCCAGATGTATGGCGATCTCTGGGAGTGGACCCGCAGCGCCTATGGCCCCTATCCGGGCTTCGCCCCGGCCGAAGGGGCGGTGGGCGAGTACAACGGCAAGTTCATGAGCGGCCAGATGGTGCTGCGCGGCGGCGCCTGCGTCACGCCAACCGGCCATGTGCGGACCACCTATCGCAACTTCTTCCACCCGCATCAGCGGTGGATGTTCTCGGGTCTGCGCCTGGCCAAGGACGGCGCGGCCCCCAAGCCCCGCCGCCGCAGCGCCTTCGAGGCCGACGCCCTGTCGGGCCTGTCGCGCCCGCAGAAGGCCATGTCGCCCAAATACTTCTATGACGCCGAAGGCTCTCGCCTGTTCGAGGACATCTGTGGCCTGCCGGAATACTATCCGACCCGCACCGAACTGGCGCTGCTGCAGGACGCGGCGGCGGAGATCGCGGCCTGTATCCCCCAGGACGCGGCCCTGGTGGAGTTCGGCAGCGGAGCCAGCCTGAAGACGCGTCAGATCCTGGATCATGCGCCTCAGGTGGCGGTCTATACGCCCATCGACATCAGCCCGAGCGCCCTGGACGAGGCGGTGGCGAGCCTGTCGGCCGACTATCCTGACCTGGTGCTCTCGCCCCTGGCGGACGACTTCACCACGGCTCTGGATCTGCCGGCCCAGGCGCAGGGGCGCCCAGCGGTGGGGTTTTTCCCCGGCTCGACCATCGGCAACCTGACGCCAGAGGAGGCCGTGGAGTTCCTGGTCAACGCCCGCCATCTGCTGGGTGAGGGCGCGCGGTTCCTGGTCGGCGCCGATCTGGTGAAGGACGAGGGTGTGCTCGTGGCCGCCTATGACGACGCGCAAGGGGTGACGGCGGCGTTCAATCTGAACCTGCTGGCGCGGATGAACCGGGAACTGGCTGCTGATTTCGACCTTTCAGCCTTTTCGCACCGGGCCCTATGGAACGCCGAAAAGGCCCGGATCGAGATGCACCTGGTGTCGGATCAGGCCCAGAGCGTGCAGGTCGCGGGCCGCCGTTTCGACTTCGCGGCGGGCGAGACCATCCACACCGAGAACTCACACAAATTCACGCCAGAGCGGCTTGAGGCTCTGGCGGCTAAGGCGGGCTGGCGGATGGAACGGCGCTGGATCAGTGCGGCGCCGGCGTTTGGGATCTTCCTGCTGAGCGCCTGAAACGCGCCGGAGGCGAGTGGCCCCAATCACCTCTGGCGCGCTTCAGGATGTCCAGCCTGGGCTGGGCGGTTCAGGCGCGAAGCCTGAACCTGGCCGCATTAGGACTCGGGCGTCTCGTCTGTGTCGCGGCGACCGCCGCCACGGGACGCCTCGCCGCCTTTACGGCCGGCCGAGGCGGCCAGGTCACGGTCCTTGGCGAAGCTGCGCTTCTCGCCGGGCACGCTGGCGCCGCCCTTGCGCGCGATTTCACGACGGCGCTCGGGGTTCATGGCGGCGAAGCCACGACGGGCGCGGGGGGGATTTTGGTCGGCAATGCTCATCAGGGTCACTCCTTGCAGGCGGCGTCGGAACTCTCGCCCGACAGTCCGGCTCCGGAAGGTCGTGTAAGGCTCCGCTCTAGCAACCCGCGAATCGCGCCTGGGGTTGCGTCGGCGAATCCCGGAATTTTTACAGTGGGCTATGACGATCGACCGTGCCGGTGGAATGGCGGTGACCTCAGCTTCGAGCCTTCAGTCAGAACCGCCGATGATCACCCGTTCGCCCGCCGCCAGGGGGCCTGCGACTTCGGTCATGGATCCGTCCGCGGCGCCCAGACGGACCGGCGCGGCCCAGGGTTCGCCGTCGCGAAGCACATAGACCACGCCAATGTCATAGTCGTCGGAACCCGGTCGGCCGACCGCCGCCATGCTGGCGCGCAGGCTGGCCAGCTTCTGCTTCTGGTCTGTGCGCAGGCTGGGCTCCAGTTTGGCGAAGGCCTCATGGGTGGCCCGAACCACGCCCTCAATAGCCGCCGCGCGATCGCCGTGGGCCTGGGCCGCCAGTAGGGTGATCTGACGCCGGAGGTCCAGGGAGAGATCCTTCCAGACCCGCTGCTGCGCGGCGTCCAGATCGAGAACCTCAGCCACCTGGGCGCTGGGTGAGCCCCGAGGACCAGGCCCGCCTGAGGATCGCGCCGCGCTGTAGAACCTTGAGGGTGACCGCGCGTCTGTCGGCGTCCAGCCCAGGGCGGCGGTCGGGACCCGTGTAACCAGCCGGCCGCTCTCGCCCATGGCCTGTTCGACCGCGGCCGTGCGGTAGATGGCCCTGGCGTCGCTCGGGCGCAGGATGAAGGCGCCGGCGATCAGCAGGCCGACCAACGCCAGCCCCCCAATGACCCACACGGGGCGGCGGCTGCGGAAAGGGGGCATATGGCCCGGTGAAGACGGCGGACTCATGGAACCTGTGCTCCAGCGTGCGGGCGCTCGCGCCACGCCGGGCGGGCGCGCCTCCTGCGAGCGCTTATCCCGGAAATTGGGCGACGCCATGTTTGCGCTGACGCTTCGCCGCCGATACCGACCTAGCCCGGCAGGTTCACCCGCGCCGTCAGGCCGCCGCCGGGGCGGTTGACCATGGTGACGTCGCCGCCGTGGCTGCGGGCGATCGACCGGACCACGGCCAGGCCCAGGCCGATGCCGCCCGTGCCGCGGCTGCGGGAGGGTTCGCGACGATAGAAGGGCTCGAAAACGCGTTCGATCTCGGCCTCGGGGATTCCCGGACCCTCGTCGTCGATCTCGATGATGACCGCGCGCTCGGCGGTGACCACGCGGGCGCGGGCCCGGTCGCCGAACTTGACGGCGTTTTCCAGCAGATTGGTCACCAGCCTGCGCAGGGCCACCGGGTCGCCCTCGATCACCACCTTCTCGGCGCGTTCGACCTCGATGGCCGCGCCGGTTTCGGCCATTTCATCGCAGACGCTCTCGACCAGGGAGGCCAGCTCCAGCCGGGTGCGCTGGCCAGGGCGGGTGGCGTCGCGGACGAAGCCCAGGGTGGCGGCGACCATGGCCTCCATCTGGTCGATGTCGGCGGCCATCTTGGCGCGCTGGTCCTCTGGCGCGTTCTCGATGCGAAAGCGCAGGCGGGTCAGGGGCGTGCGCAGATCGTGGGCGATGGCCCCGACCATGGCGGTACGGTCCTGGACATAGCGGCGCAGGCGCTCCTGCATCTGGTTGAAGGCCCCAGCGGCGACCGCGATCTCGGCCGAGCCGCGGATGGTCAGCGGCGCCGCCTCGGGGTCGCGTCCCAGGCGCTCGGCCGCCTGGGCGAACAGGCGGAAGGGCTGCGACAGGCGCTTGGCGAACATCCAGGCGATCGGCGCCATCACCAGGGCCGAGAGCAGGAACCACAACATGACCCGCTGCTGCCAGACATTCAGCCCCAGGCCCCGTTCGGGACGCACCACCGCCCACCGCCCGTCGGGCCGCTGCATGGCGATCTCGAAGGGCGCCACCAGGAAGCGATCCTCCTGCCCCTCGCCGCCCTCCCGCTCCATGCGGTCGCGGACGATGCGAAAGACCCGCCGGTCGGAGATGGGCAGGCGGTAGGTCTTGGCGATGACGATGGCGCTGGGCGCCACACCCAGATCCTCGGCCAGCTTGTCGCGGGCCCACATCATGCTGTCGGCGGTCGACTGACCCTCGGGCGGCGAATCCGCCAGCTGGTACTGAAGATCGCGCCGTTCGATCAGGTCTCCGGGTCGCCCCTGCAGCGCCTCGGCGATCTCGGAGAAGCGGTAGAAGTCCGGCACCGGCGGCGGCAGATTGAACAGCAGGAAGACGCTGATCGCCTGGGCCGTGATCAGGCTCACCCCCACCAGCATCAGCACCTGGACGAACAGGGACGCGGTCGGCCGTCCGTCCCGGGCTCGGCTCATGGGCGCTTCACCTTGGGGGTGAACATGTAGCCCTCGTTGCGGATGGTGCGGATCAGGTCGTGGCCGCCGCCATCATCGAGCTTGCGGCGCAGCCGGCTGATCTGCACGTCGATGGCCCGGTCGAAGGCGTCCGAGGTCGGCCCCCGGGCGAAGTCCAGAAGCTGGTCGCGGGTCAGCACCCGTTGCGGCCGTTCGACGAAGGCGCGCAGCAGGGAAAACTCGCCGCTGGACAGATTGACCACCACCCCCTGCGGCGAACGCAGCTCCCGGCGGACCAGGTCGAGGCGCCAGCCGGCGAACTCGCAGGCCGCCCCCAGTTCGTCGCCCGATCCCCGCTGCTCGGCCCGGCGCAGGATCGCGCGGATGCGGGCCAGCAGTTCGCGGGGATTGCAGGGCTTAGACAGATAGTCGTCGGCGCCGAGCTCCAGACCGACGATGCGGTCGGTGTCCTCGCCCATGGCCGAGAGCATGATGATCGGAGGCGCCTCGCCCACCGCCAGCCGGCGGCAGATGGCCAGACCGTCCTCGCCGGGCAGCATGACGTCGAGCACGATCAGATCGACCGGCTCGCGCTCCAGGGCCTGCTCCATCTCGCGGGCGTCGCCGGCCGTGGTCACCGAATAGCCGTGCCGGCCCAGGAAATCGGACACCACGTCGCGGATCCCGGGATCGTCGTCGACCATCAGAATCCGGGCGGTGGGGCCGGGGGCGTCGGTGAGCGTCGTCTGCATGCGAGCCATTTTCGCCCTCCGCGGTAACCGTCAGATTTCACGCCTGTAAAAGGCGCATGCGCCGTTTCACCGCGCCAGGACCTCGTCGGCGACGAACGGGTTGGTCCGGCGCTCGGCGCCGAAGCTGGACATCGGCCCATGGCCGCAGACGAAGCTAACATCATCGCCCAGCGGCCAGAGCCTGCCGGTGATGGCCGCGATCAGGTCCTGATGATTGCCCCGGGGAAAGTCGGTGCGGCCGATGGAGCCCTGGAACAACACGTCGCCCACCTGGGCGAAGCGGGCCTGGCGATGGAAGAAGATCACATGGCCGGGCGTGTGGCCGGGGCAGTGATAGACCTCGAACTCGGTCTCGCCGAGCTGCACGATGTCGCCGTTCTCCAGCCAGCGGTCGGGGGTGAAGGACCTCGCCTCCGGCATGCCCCAGCGGGCGCCGTCGGCGTCCATCTGGTCGATCCAGAAGGCGTCATCGCGGTGGGGGCCCTCGATGGGAACGCCGGTGGCCGCCTGCAGGGCCGCCGTCCCACCGGCATGGTCCAGGTGGCCGTGGGTGATCCAGATCTTCTCCAGGGTCAGGTCATGGTCCTTCAGCGCCTGGAGTAGGCGAGGGACCTCGCCGCCGGGATCGATGATCGCCGCCTTCTTGGTCCTGGCGCACCACACGATGGTGCAGTTCTGCGCCAGGGGCGTCACCGGCGCGATCACGGCGCGGATGGGCGGTTCCGATGGGTTCAAGGGCGTTCACCTTCGCTTTTCGCAGCATTGTCCCTGTTTCAGCCAGGCGGGAAAAGGCCCCCTCTCGTGGCCGATTGCCGGACTCTGCGCGGCGTGCATTGCTCCCGCCATTCGGGCGGCGTTGTGCTGCGCCCGTGGGGACAAGACTTGCGATGAAGATTTTCGCAAAAAAGCCGATCGAAGTGCTTCTGGCGCAGGCGGCGGAACAGGGCGAGCATACGCTCAAACGCAGCCTGGGGCCGGTCAGTCTGACCGCGCTCGGCATCGGGTCGGTCATTGGGGCGGGCATTTTCGTCCTGACCGGCCAGGCGGCGGAGGCCCACGCCGGGCCGGCCATCACCATCTCGTTCATCGTCGCCGGGCTCGTCTGCGCCCTGGCGGCGCTCTGCTATGCGGAGCTGGCCTCGACCATCCCTGTGGCGGGGTCGGCCTATACCTACGCCTACGCCACCGTGGGTGAGTTCTTCGCCTGGATCAGCGCCTGGGATTGGATCGGCGAATAACTGTTCGCTGGCGCCACCGTCGGCGTCGGGCGGTAAGGCTATTTGGTGGGTATGAGGGCAGATCGGAAGAGCACACGTCGGAACGCACGTCACGTCGTAACAGCGAATGCCGGATTCGGCGTGACAGAAACAAAGGTG
>CALEOQ010000059.1 GCA_937910255.1 uncultured Caulobacteraceae bacterium
GGCGCCGGAAAACCCCGGGAGGGCGGCGAGCACCTTTTCCCGGGCCGGGGTCAGGGGAGCGGGCGCGGCGCCGGTGGCGATCAGCTGTTTTTCCGGCCGGGCCTTGGGCGCGCGGGCGCCGCGCAGGGCGATGGCCAGCGGCTGGCCCGGCGCATCGACGGCGTAGCGGGCGGCCCATTGGATGAACTCCAGGGTCTTGGGCGGCAGCGGCGGGTCGTCCAGCCGCTGTTCCAGGGGCTTCAGCGGCCGGTTGCCCCCGGCGGCCTCGCGCAGGGCGATGACCACGCCCCGCAGGGTTCGGGGACCCAGCGGCGCGGCCACCTGATCGCCAACCTCCAGCCCCATGCCCTCGGGCTCGGCATAGTCGAAGGCCTCCGGCAGAGGCATGGGCAGCAGGACCGAGGCGATTCGGCTCATGGCGCGCCGCCCGCAACTGTCACGCGCTCAGGGTGGCGAGGACCCGGCGCAGGCGCTACACACCGCCATCCATTGCGCAGGGAGGCCCAGGCCATGCAGATCTTTCTCGACACCACCGACACGGCCGTCCTGAAGGACCTGGCCTCCACCGGACTGGTGGACGGCGTCACCACCAATCCGTCGCTGATCGCCAAGTCGGGCCGTCCCATGCTGGAGGTCATCGCTGAGATTTGCGACCTCGTCGAGGGGCCGGTGAGCGCCGAGGTCGCCGCCGTGGAGCTCGAGGCCATGCTGGCCGAGGGTCGCAAGCTGGCTGGCGTCGCCCCCAATGTGGTGGTCAAGCTGCCCCTGACCCGGGCCGGACTCACCGCCACGGGCGAGCTGTCCCGCGAGGGCATCCAGACCAATGTCACCCTGTGCTTCTCCGCCGCCCAGGCCCTGATGGCCGCCAAGGCCGGCGCCACCTACATCTCGCCCTTCATCGGCCGTCTGGACGACCACGGGGCCGACGGCATGGAGCTGATCACCGAAATCCGCGCCATCTATGACAACTATGACTTCGACACCGAAATCCTCGCCGCCTCGGTGCGCCATCCGGCCCATGTGACCGCCTCGGCCCTGGCCGGCGCCGACTGTGCGACCATTCCGCCGTCGGTCTTCCTCGACCTGTTCAAGCACCCGTTAACCGAGAAGGGTCTTGATCAGTTCATGAGCGACTGGGCCAAGACCGGCCAGTCGATCCTCTAGAGGACAAGGGGCGGGGCGCATGGACGGGACCAGCATGGACGGGGCGATGAGCGCCCACGAGGCCAGGGACGAGGTCCGCCGCTTCCTGCTGGAAAATCCCGGCGTCCTGCTGGACGATCCCGAACTGCTGGCGCAGATGGGCCTGCAGACCCTGCCCGACAATGTGGTGGCCTTCGGGCCCGCCGCCCTGGCCAGGGTTCATGCCGCCCACCGCAAGGAATCGGCCGTCCGCCGGCGGCTGGAATCCACGGCCCGGGCCAATTTCGCCGCCCAGGCCCATACCCACGGCGCCGTCATCGACCTGCTGGAGGCCCGCAACCATGCCGATCTGGCCCGCCGGGTGGACGACCTGGCCCAGCTGCGCTTCGCCCTGTGCAGCGGCGTGGTGGCGCTCGAGGGGCCAGAGCGCACCCCGGCCGGCTGGCGACCCCTGGTGGAGGGCCAGGTGGACATGATCCTGGGCGGCCACCAGAAACTGACCCGCATGGGCTTCTGGGCCCCGGCTCTGGGCCTGTTCGGCGACCGGGCCGAGGCGGTGAAGTCCATGGCCCTGGTGCGTCTGGCCATGTGGGAGCCGGCCCGCGAGGGCATCGTCGCCTTCGGCTCGTCCGATCCCCAGGGCTTCACCGAGGACATGGGCGCCGAGCTGGTGGCCTTCCTGGCCCGGGTGATCGAGCGCACGGCGGAGCGTTGGCCGGTCCTGTGAACCCCTTACCGGGTCAGGGCGCCGAAGCCGCCCAGGCGGTTCAGGCCTGGCTGGCCCACCTGGCCCAGGAGCGGCGGGCCTCGCCGCGCACCCTGGAGGCCTATGGGGCGGCCGGCCGCCGCTATGTGGCCTTTCTGGAAAAACACCGGGGCGGGCCCCTGACCATCGCCGATCTGGGGGGAATCGAGACCGCCGAGCTTCGCGCCTGGCTGGCCTATCTGCGCCAGGGCGATCACCCCCTGTCGGCGCGGTCCATGTCCCAGGCCCTGTCGGCCGTGCGCGGTTTCCACAGGTTTCTCGACCGCCGGCTGGGCGTGGCCAACGCCGCGGTCACCCTGGTGCGCGGCCCCCGGGTCAAGCCCGGCGCGCCGCGGCCGATCAGCGAGGACCAGGCCTTTGGCCTTATCGCCGAGCCGGGCCTGAACCCCGACCTCGACCCCTGGGAGGCCAGCCGGGACGCCGCCGTCTTCACCCTGCTCTATGGCTGCGGTCTGCGGATTTCGGAGGCCCTGTCCCTGCGCCGCAGCGACGCGCCTCTGGGCCAATCCCTGCGAATCACCGGCAAGGGCGGCAAGACCCGCCTGGTCCCGGTGCTGCCGGCGGTGACGGCGGCGATCGCGGCCTATCTGGCCGACCTGCCCTTCGTCCTGGCCGATGACGACGCGCTTTTCCGCGCCCGCCGGGGCGGCCCACTCAGCCCGCGGCACGTGCAGGCCAGCCTGCAGATCCTGCGCGGCCGGCTGGGCCTGCCCGACAGCGCCACCCCCCACGCCCTGCGTCATTCCTTCGCGACTCATCTGCTGGGCGCAGGCGCCGACTTGCGTTCTATTCAGGACCTGTTAGGCCACGCGTCGCTGTCCACCACCCAGCGTTACACCGAGGTGGACGCTCAGCGGCTGCTCGCCGCCTACGCCAAGGCTCACCCCCACGCATGACCTGCCCGATCCGACTGCGATCCGTCACATCCGCCGACCTGCCGATCTTCTTCGAGCAGCAGCGGGACAAGAGCGCCAATCGCATGGCCGCCTTCGGCGCCGCCGATCCTGAGGATCGCGCCGCCTTCATGGCCCGCTGGGACCAGCTGTTGAAGACGCCGGGCGTCACGGCCCGGACCATCGTGGTGGCCGGCGACGTGGCCGGCCACATCATCAACGAGGCCCCCTATGGGGCGCCGTCGATCTCCTATTGGGTGGGCAAGCCCTGGTGGGGCCACGGGGTGGCCACCGGCGCCCTCGCCGCCTTCCTGGAGCAGGTCGAGGTCCGCCCGGTCCAGGCCCGGGTGGCCAAGGACAATGTCGCCTCGATCAAGGTGCTGCAGCACGCCGGCTTCGCCATCCGCGGCCAGAACACGGCCTTCGCGCCGGGTCGCGGCGAAGAGGTCGAGGAATATGTCCTGGTGCTGGAAGCCGAGGCCCTGGCCCAGGCCAGCTGAGCGGGCTCTTGGCCCGTCACCCACAGTTTTTCCGTCGCCCTCGGGCTCGACCCGAGGGCCCATGCACACGGCCGTTCGTCGGTGTTCATGGATGGTCGGATCAAGTCCGACCATGACGAAGAGACAAGGTGGGTCGCCGCCCTGCGACCGCCCTCGTCCTTCGAGGCCCTGCTTGCGCAGGGCGCCTCAGGATGAGGACGGACTGAAGCTCACACCACGCCCCTCATCCTGAGGTGCGCGCGTTCGAGAGCCTCGAAGGACGCAAGGCCTAGGCCTGCATGGTCCAACCCTCGACGCCCATGGCCGCCTGACGGCCGGCTTCGGAGCGGGTCGGGTGCGGATGGCAGGTGCGGGCGACGTCCTCGCTGGCGGCCTTGAAGGCCATGGCCACGCAGTATTCGCCGATCATCTCCCCGGCCTGCGGCCCGACGATGTGGACGCCCAGGATCTCGTCGGTCTTGGCGTCGGCCAGGACTTTCGCGAAACCGTCGGTCTCGTGGTTGATCTTGGCCCGGCTGTTGGCGGTGAAGGGGAACTTGCCGACCTTGTAGGCCACCCCGGCCTCCTTCAGCTGCTCCTCCGTCTTGCCGACCCAGGCCACTTCCGGGGCGGTGTAGACCACGCTGGGGACCAGGTTGTAGTCTACATGGCCGGCCTTGCCGGCGATCAGCTCGATGCAGGCCACGGCGTCTTCCTCGGCCTTGTGGGCGAGCATGGGGCCGTGGATGGCGTCGCCGATGGCCCAGACGCCGGCCGCCGAGGTCTTGAAGTGGTCGGTCTCGAGGAAGCCGCGCTTGTCCGGTGTGACGCCGACGCTCTCAAGCCCCAGGCCCTGCGTGTAGGGCCGCCGGCCGATGGCCACCAGGACGTAGTCGGCTTCCAGCGTCTCGGCCTCGCCGCCGGCGACGGGCTCGACGGTCAGCTTGACGCCGGACTTCGATGTGGCGGCCCCGGTCACCTTGGCGCCCAGCTTGAAGGCGATGCCCTGCTTGGTCAGCGACCGCTGGAAGGCCTTGGCCGTCTCGGTGTCCATGCCCGGCGTGATGCGGTCGAGGAATTCCACCACGGTCACCTCGGCGCCCAGGCGGCGCCAGACCGAGCCCAGCTCCAGGCCGATGATGCCGGCGCCGACCACGATCAGCTTCTTCGGCACCTCCGGCAGCGACAGGGCGCCGGTGGAATCGACGATGCGCTTCTGGTCGATCTCGACGCCCGGCAGCGGGGTCGGCTCCGAGCCGGTGGCGATGATGATGTTCTTGGCTTCGAGGGTCTGGACAGAACCGTCGGCGCCCGTGACCTCGACCTTGCCCGGACCGGTGATCTTGCCGGCGCCCTTGATCCAGTCGGCCTTGTTCTTCTTGAACAGGAATTCGATGCCCTTGGTCAGCTGGGTCACCGACTCGGCCTTCTGGGCCATCATCTGCGACAGGTTCAGCTTGGGCTTCACCTCGATGCCGAGGGTGGCGAATTCCTTGCCCATGGCCGCGTCATACATTTCCGAGGCGTGCAGCAGGGCCTTGGACGGCATGCAGCCCACATTCAGGCAGGTGCCGCCCAGGGTCTCGCGCTTCTCGACGCAGGCGACCTTCAGGCCCAGCTGACCGGCCCGGATGGCCGCATTGTATCCGCCGGGGCCGCCCCCGATGATGACGACGTCGTATTGGGACATGGGACTAGGATCCGTTGGTCAGAGGGTCAGTAACGAGGATAGGGCGAAGCGTCAGGGTCGGGGTCGGCGTAGTGTGAGATCGCCGCCGAGGAAGCGTACGGGTCCGGCAGGATCGGACCAGTCCTCCAGCGGGAGTCCCTTCACGCGAATGAATTCCCGGATGTTGGCGGTGACCACGGTCCAGCCTCGATTGAGAGCCTGACCCGCAATGAGGACGTCAAAGCCGCCAATGCTCAGGCCCGAAAGGCGAAGCTCCGCGCGAAGCCGGGCGGCCGCAAGGCCATCCTCTGGCGTCCAGCTCTCCAACGTCAACTGAGACGCCAGGCGATCGACCTGCGCCATGTGATGGACAGGTCGGTCGCTCTTGTGGGCGCCGTACATGAGTTCGTGGAAGACGATGGGGGAGAGATGCAGGCTTTGTCCCTCCCGGTCGACTTGCGCCAGGCAGTCTCTGAAATGCGGCAGCCGCCCGCGAATGATCTCGATCGCTGCGTTCGTATCGAGGCTGATGCTCATTCGTCGAAATCGATCTCGCGCGGGAGCAGTTGCTCCGCGCGATCGGGAAAGGGCGCGTCGGTGATGTCGTCTATGTCGCGCCAGACGGCGGCCCAATCCGTCTGGATCGGCTCGAGGATCACCCGTTGACCCTCCTTGCGGATGCGAACCTCCGAGGCGTCGAAGCGAAACGCCTTGGGAAGCCGCACAGCCTGGCTGCCGCCATGGGTGAAAATCTTCGCACGAAGGTCCGACATAGAACGTATATACGCCCCGTATCTACTCCAGACAAGCGCTCCCCTGGACTAGAGGTCCAGCAGCAGGCGCTGGGGATCTTCGATGGCGTCCTTGACCTTGACCAGGAAGGTCACCGCGCCCTGGCCGTCCACCACGCGGTGGTCGTAGGAGAGCGCCAGATACATCATCGGGCGGACCACCACCTGGCCCTTCACGACCATCGGGCGCTCCTGGATCTTGTGCATGCCCAGGATGCCCGACTGGGGCGCGTTCAGGATCGGGGTCGACATCAGCGAGCCATAGACCCCGCCGTTGGAAATGGTGAAGGTGCCGCCCTGCAGGTCGTCCAGGGCCAGCTGGCCGTCGCGGGCCTTCTTGCCCATGGCGCCGATGGCCTTCTCGACCCCGGCCAGGCTCATATCGTCGGCGTCACGGATCACCGGGACCACCAACCCCTTCTCGGTGCCGACCGCCACGCCGATGTCGTAGTGGTTCTTGTAGATGTAGTCCTGGCCGTCGATCTTGGCGTTGAGTTCGGGCCCCGGCTTCAGGG
>CALEOQ010000060.1 GCA_937910255.1 uncultured Caulobacteraceae bacterium
ATGTTATTCCAAAATAACCTGTGGTTATCATAACCACCACCATTGAAATTAATTGCACTTCTTTTGTCCTCTGGTACTGAGTTAATATCAGATAAGATATCAAGGATATCCTTTTCTTGAATCTCAGGGCCGAGAATTCCGGCATTATGTAGCAAACACACCTAGAACCGGATAACCGTCACCGGCCCCGATGCGGTATGTATCGGATATGACGATAGAGCGCCCAAACACCGTGGCGGGACTGGTCGCCAAGCGCGACGAGCTGGTGAAGCTGAGAGACCGCCTAGAGGCCGACATACGGGCCATCACGGTTGACGTGGATCACCTAGAAGCCGCCATCCGCATCTTCGACCCTGAGAACACGCCAGAGGCCAGGAAGCGATACGCGGCCATGCACAGGGCGCCCAAGGGCCAGTCCATGCGGTTTGTGCTGGCGAGCCTCCGAACCGCAGACCGCCCCCTGACAAGCCGGGAGATCGCCCTGGCGTGGTGTCAGGATCGCGGCCTGGACGCCAAGGACTCAACCGTCGTGACCATCACCAAGCGGATAGGGGCGACGCTACGCGCCCTCATGGAGAAGGGGCTGGTGGCGCAGGATGGCCATGTCGAAGGGCTGGTGGGGTGGCGGATCGCCTAGCCCTCAGAACCGCTTACAGACGTTGTTGCCCCACTTGTCGATCGATTGGTGTGTCCCCGCCGGGCACCCCTTGCTGGTGTCATAGTAGTCGGTTCGCGGCTGGTTCGACGTGCTGTGTGTGCGGCAGATGTTGTTGCCCCAGTTATCAACCGTTGGGTACGAGCCCATCGGGCAGGTCATCCCGCGCGGGACCTGGGTTGTCGCCGTGCTTCCGTCGCCGTGGCGCTTGCATGTGTTGTTGCCCCACGAGTCCACCCACGGGTAGGAGCCTATCGGGCATTGTTGAGCGGAGGCGGGCGCGGCTACAGCCGACATGAGCCCGACGAGACACAGAGCAAGAAGCGCTTTCATGGTGGCCCCCGGTTGCGTCCGGCCAAGCTGCCATCGAAGCAAACGAACGCCAAGCCGGCGAATCGCTAGCACCCGACCTGGATCGAAATTCGTCAACCAAAAAGGGACTCTTGGCGACTCGCATTACCCGTGTAACACACGGAAACGGTTCGGATTTCGCTGGGTTGACGTAAGGCGAGAATCGAGTCCGCCCTTGATTCGTTCCGCGAATCGGAGTGTAGTCAGAGGGCAAAAAAGAGGGCGGCCCCTAAAGGCCGCCCCAGTCAAGGGTTGCTCCTACGAGAGGGGATGGCGACGGAAGTGGGAACAGACATGTTCCAACTTTCCGAAGCGGGTGCGGGTGTACGAGCGAACGTACACAAGCTCCCCCCCGATCTGGAGCGTGGAGATCGTCTTCATCTGAGATTTGGGTCCTTTAGGCCCGAGCGGCAGGGTTGCCGCCGGGTTCAGCAACCTGCGTTGCCGGGCCGTCGAGGCTCAGATTCGATTCGTCTCCAGCTCAGACTCTGGCGCCGTTTGGGCGGTAATCAAGCCCTGGCGTTATCGCTGCCAATACCCCTTCCACTGACGGCTAACCGGGTGCGCCATCGCAGCGCCCGCGACCATCAGGAACTGCTCGCCGTTCGACACCCGGCGGTTGTCCTCGCGCCACGCCATTTCGGTCGCGTAGGCGGCGAGGTAGCGGCCGGCGATATGGTGATGGGTGCCGATCTCAGCGCGACGCAGGCGGGAGAAGAAGCTTTCCGCCATGTTCGTGTTGCTCTCCGCGTTGGCGTACTCGACGGAGTGATTGACGCGCTTCGTCAGGAAGCGGGCTTCCAGGCTATCCCAGTGCGAGGCTTCGTCAGCGTGGATGGTGGCGCCGTGGGCGACGGCGCCCAGGACGAACGGAACGCCCTCGGCTTCTGACTTAGCGACGTGGGTAAGGGTTTCGCCGTTGCGCTCACGGGCCACGACAACGACTTGGCGCTTGCCGGTCTGGTGAACCTTGCGGCGACGGTCCTTGCGGTCCTCGCGGCGGTTGGCAGGCTTCACATAACCGCCGAAATACGCGCCATCGACTTCGACCTCGCCGTCCAGAACCGACGCCTTCTGCTCGGAAGCGACGGCTTCGCGGATCTTATGGGCCAAGACGAAAGCGGTCTTGTACTGGCAGTCCAGATCGCGGGAGAGCTGAAGGGCGCTGTAGCCCTTGGCGCCGTTCACGAAGATCGCGATGGCGGCGAGAATGTCGCGCAGGTCCATCTTGCGGCTGGCGAAGATCGTACCGCTGGTGACGCTGAACTGCGAACCGCAGCCCTTGCACTTGAAGATGCGGCGGGCCTTGAAGGTGTAGCACTCAAAGCAGCCGCACTTGCCGCAAACCGCGTCGCCCTCAGTGTCAGCCCAACGGATCGCGCGGAAGGCGTCGAAGGCTTGTTCGTCGCTCATACGCATGACCTTCGCCAGGGAGAGGGTGCGGGCGGCGGCTGAAAGGAGAAAGTGCTGGGCCATTTGTCATCACATCCGATACGTTGGTATCGGTTATGATGGCGCCGCGTATCGTTGTCAACGGCAATCGCATCGAATATGATGACATTCGATGCGTAACCGGAGACACCTATGGATCGCGACTGGACGGCTTACACAAAGGGCCTGCTACGGGCGGAAATGGCCCGACGCCAGATCACCTATAAGGGCCTGGTGGAGAAGCTGGCGGCTATCGGAATCAGCGAGACAGAGGCCAACCTTCGGAACAAGATCAGCCGCGGCGGATTCACCGGGGCGTTTCTTGTTCAGTGCCTTGTGGCGATGGGAGTAAGTAATCTTCGAATTGATGATTAGGAGCCTCCCTTGCTTGATGTACCGTCGTCTTCGCGTCTCGGGGCGGGAAGTGCTCATACGTCAAGGTGCGCCCCATAGTCCGCTCTTGTGTTGGCGGCTCTGAATCGTATTTTATGTCGAAGCTCAATATTAGCTTTATGCCTTCACTCCACATGCGAGACGGCATTAACGAGACGTAGTGATGCAGGGTTTCGCCCTGATGAATGAATCCGTCTGGCGTCTTGTCGAGAATTTCTTCGGCGGCGATCTCTACATCCACAAACCTATACCTGATCATTCGCTGGCTATGATTGCGGAAGACGATATAAATTCCAGTGGCGAAGTTTAGACCGTTCCCGTTATTTCCCTGATTTTCGAGTTTTATCTCTACGAAGGTGAGAGCGCGCTCAATCCCAATCGCTTCCAGCTTCCCTTCAAGCTCGTCAGATTGCCGCTTCTGCTCCCGGGCATGGCGGAAAGAACCCTCGAACATGCCAGCGATCATGATGAGGCAGACGATCAAGCCCCATTGCTCCCACGTCAGTTGAGGGATCACGACGCCCACCCGCGCGCGAAGCCCGGCAGGGGCGAACGGCCAGAGAGTCTGGGCGGTGCCGACAAAGCCAACAAGGCCAGCGGCAATGAGCCACCCCGGCCGCACAAGGTGCGGAGCGTGGCGGAAACGCTCGGTGATCGGACCCTGCATACCCCCATCATGGCCGTGAATCCCGGCCAGCGGCAACGCTTGGTTGCCGCGTATCGCGTGTGGTGACATGCGCCCTCGCATCTGGTGACAGACACTCCGGGCTTGGTGTGTTTGCTACATAATGCCGGAGAATTCCGGCAGCTCGTCGAGGAACAGCACGCCGTTGTGGGCCAGGGAGACCTCGCCGGGCTTGGCCTTCAGGCCGCCGCCGGTCAGGGCGGCCATGCTGGCCGAATGGTGCGGGGTGCGGAACGGCCGCTGGCGGGTCAGCTCGCCCTTGGCGATCAGGCCGGCCACCGAATGGATCATCGAGGTCTCAAGCAGCTCGGCCGGCGACAGCGGCGGCAAAAGGCCCGGCAGCCGGGCGGCCATCATCGACTTGCCTGACCCCGGCGGCCCCATGAACAGCAGGTTGTGGCCCCCGGCCGCGGCGATCTCCAGGGCGCGCTTGGCGTTCTCCTGACCCTTCACGTCGCGCAGATCGGGCGCGCGATCGCCCTCCACCACCGGGCCGGCGGAGGGCGGGGCCAGCATCTGGGTTCCGCGGAAGTGGTTGACCAGGGCGATCAGGGACGGCGCGGCCAGGATGCGGGTGTCGCCGGACCAGGCGGCTTCGGCCCCGCAGGCCTCCGGGCAGATCAGGCCCAGCTGCATGCCGCCGGCGGCGACGGCGGCGGGCAGGGCGCCGGCCACCTGGACGATGCGGCCGTCCAAGGACAGCTCGCCCACCGCGGCCCAGCCGTTCAGGGCGTCGGGGGGAATGATGCCCATGGCCGACATGACCGCCAGCGCGATGGGCAGGTCATAGTGGCTGCCTTCCTTGGGCAGGTCGGCCGGCGCCAGGTTGACGATGATGCGCCGGGCAGGAAGGGCGAGGCCGAGGCCGGCGAAGGCGGCGCGGACCCGCTCCCGGCTCTCGGCCACCGCCTTGTCGCCCAGACCCACCACCACGAAGGCCACGGCCCCGCCGGTGAGCTGGACCTCGACGTCAACCCGGCGGGCCTCAACCCCCTCGAAGGCGACTGTGAGCACCCCCGCCACGGCCCATCTCCCGTTCGGATCCCCTGCGCCTATGAGCGTCGTCAGGGGCGAATTTATCCACAGAGCGGCGCAGGGCGCGGCTCATACAAGGAACGAAGATAGAACCTAAGGGGAATAAAGCGCAATCCCTAAACTCAAGGTTACGCTTTTGAGGCTATACTATGCCTGCGCGCGGATAGCTTCCACACGCTCCCACATCCGTTCGGTGGCGTCCACGCCGGTGAAGGCCTGGAGCTGCCGCGCGCCGGTGGGCGAGGTCACATTGATCTCGGTGAGATAGTCGCCGATCACGTCGATGCCGACGAACAGCAGGCCGCGGGCCTTCAGCTCAGGGCCGATGATGTCGCACAGCTCGCGATCGCGGGCGGTCAGCTCGACGGCCTCGGCGCGGCCGCCGACCCGCAGGTTCGACCGGATCTGGCCGGCGCCCGGCACCCGGTTGATGGCCCCCACCGGCTCGCCGTCCACCAGCAGGATGCGCTTGTCGCCCTTGGAGACGGCGGGGATGAACTTCTGGGCGATGACCTGTTCGCGGCCGATCAGGGCGTGCAACTCCAGCAGCGCGTCGAGATTGGGGTCATCGGCCAGCAGGCGGGCCACGCCGGAGCCGCCGCCGCCATAGAGGGGCTTCAGCACAATGTCGCCGTGCTCGGCGCGGAAGTCGTAGATGGCCTCGATGTCCGAGGTGATCAGGGTCGGGGGCTGGACGCCGGGGAAGCTGGTGACGAACAGCTTTTCCGGCGCATTGCGCACCTCGGTGGGATTGTTGACCACCAGGGTCTTGGGGTGGATGGCGTCGAGAATGTGGGTGGCGGTGATATAGGCCATGTCGAAGGGCGGGTCCTGCCGCAGCAGCACCACGTCCATCTCGGCCAGGTCCCGGCGCTCCCACGCCCCGAAGGTCGCGTGGTCGCCCTTGACGTCCTGCACCTTCACCGACCGGCCCCGGGCCATGGCCTTGCCGCTGTCCAGGGACAGGCGGTCGGGCGTGTAGACCCAGAGGCTGTGACCCCTGGCCTGGGCGGTGAGCATCATCAGGAAGGTCGTATCCCCCGCGATGTTGATCGATTCGAGCGGGTCCATCTGGACGGCGACCTTCAAGGCCATGGCGGGCTCCCCGTGAGACATGCGGCCTTCGACGACCGGGCTTCGGACATAGGCGGGCCGGGGCCTGAACGCCAGACGCCGATGTGCGATCCGTGGGCTTCAGTTGATCTTCAGGCGTACGCGCTCGCGCTGCGCCCGCGCCGCCAGGGCCGCCCCGTGGTCCAGTTCGCTGGCCCGGCCCAGGGCCTCCAGCGCGCCGGCCAGGGCGCCCTGGCCCTCGCGCGCCGCCGCCACATCCAGCCACGGCCGGTGATCCTTGGGATCGAGCAGGGCCCGACGCAGGGCCGAACGCTCGGCCCGGGGGAAGTCGCCCATGGCGGCGGCGGCGGCGAAGATGTTGTTCTGCAGGCGGATCAGCACCTCACGGTCGTTGGCCGGCGCCATCAGCAGGTCCAGGCGATCGGCCACATTGGGGGTCAGTCCGGCATGGAGGGCGCGGCGGGTCAGCCCCGACGGCAGCACCACGCGCCCCTCGCAGAAGGGATCCAGCGCCAGATCGGAAGAGCACACGTCTGAACTCCAGTCACGTCGTAATCTCGTATGCCGTCTCCTGCTTGAAAAAAACAAAAACAATCTCTCCCTTGACACATCATCATCCCCC
>CALEOQ010000061.1 GCA_937910255.1 uncultured Caulobacteraceae bacterium
TTCGGATGCTCATGTACGACGCACATCGACGACGGCGTGTGAGCTCTGTACTTTTTTTTTTTAATGATACGGCGACCACCCAGATCTACACTCTTGCCCTACACGACGCTCTTCTGATCTGCCCTCTGTGGCCAGACCTTCGGCGGCACGGTCGTCGAAGGTGACGAAACCGACGCAGCCTTCCGCGACGCCGACCTGATAATGCGCGTGGCCAGCTGTTCGGACCAGGAAATCCGCATCCCCTTCCGGGTCGGCGAGGATCGCTCGCGCACCTGGGTGATCACCCGCCCGGGCGCGGACCGGCTGCGGCTCAAGCACGATCATCGCCACGCCGACGGGACGGAGGACGAGCTGTCGCAGTATGGTGGCGACACCGTCTCAGCGGGCTCGGTCGAACGGCAGGCCTTCCCGGCCGACGCCTATTCCATCGCCCTGTTCACCCGCACCGGCCGCAGCGTCTCCAACGCCAATATCTGGTCCCTGGGGCTGACGGAGACGACCTTCACCTACGAACTGGCCCGGCCAAACCGCCTGTTCCGCGTGGCCTTCGACCTGACGGAGCCGCTGATCGACAACCCGCCCAAGCCCTAGTCGCGGGCGCCCTCGAAGACCCGCAGGATCATCGACTGGCTGGCCGTGGCCATCAGCTCGCCGTCCTGGGCGAACAGGTACATGGCGCCGTGGGCGAAGCCGCCGTGAACCCCATGGACGCGGATGTCGGCCAGCACCCATTCGGTGGGCACGATGCGGCGATAGCGGATGGTGTTGTCCAGGCTGTTGCCGCCGGCGTTGAGGTCCAGCGCATTGCCCAGGGCGCCAGGGATGAAGTCGGCGATGATGGCCAGGAAGCTGGAATCGATCGGCAGCCCCTCCCGCGACCGGATCCACAGCAGCAGCCGGCCGTCCTTGCCCGGTGCGCCAGCGGTGGCGCCGCCGTAACGGCCCTGGGCCACGCGCACTTCGATCCGGCTGTGCAGATCATCGCCGCCGCCGCGCCAGTGGTCGGCCGGGATGCAGTCCTCGGGCGGCGGCGCCTTGGGCGCCTCCAGCCACTGAGCCGAATGCTCGCTGTCCCGGGCGCCCAGGGCGGCGTTGACCGTGAAGATCTCCTTGTCGCCCACATGGCCGATGATCCGCGCCTGGCTGTTGTACTTGCCCGAGGCCGGCACCCGAACGTCCAGATCGACGATGCTGGGGGGCCGCGCATAGGACAGGTACTGGGCCGTCGCCCAGACCGCGGGGCGCTCACAGGTGCGCTCCAGGGCCGCGATGGCCGCGCCCATGCCGACGCCGCCGAACATGAACAGGTTGCCTGGCGGACCGACGCACACCGCCGGGCTGAGCGGCAGGTACCAGCGGTTGGGATTGTGGGTGGCCTGCAGGTTGAAGAAGAGGGGCTGGCTCATGGGATCAGTTCGCGGCCTTTGGCATGAGTTCGCGCCGATCCTCAAAGCCCCCTGTGTCGTTCGGCGAGGGCTTGGCGAGCTGGCGCGTTCTGCTGGAAGGCCCGCCAATAGGCCGAGACCGTGGGGGCATCAAGCATTGGGTCGGGCGCATCCACGCTCAGCGCCGCGTTCTCCGCCGGCAACAGGGCCGGGATCAGCCGTTCGCGGCTTACTCGGCCGGGGCCGGGGAGGGCGCCTCGAGCGGGCGGGCCATGCGAGGCCAGACCGAAAGGACGAGGCCCGCGGCCAGCAGCATCGCCACGGCGTTGGTGATCCAGGCCACAGGGTCCGCCGCCGCGCCCCGCCAGACGGCCATGTGCGCGATCACGGCGAGGCCCAGGCACAGGGCGGATGCCAGCCGCAAGCGGCGCGAGATGGCGGTGGGCGCCGTCCAGACAAAGGCTGCGCCCAGGGCCAGCAGCGTGACGATGGCCCAGCTCGCCAGGGGTGGAATGGCGGGAATGAAGGCGAGGGCGGCGGAAGCCCCGAAGGCCAGGGGCTGGCTCCAGACCGTGGCGATCCAGATCCGTTCCCACATGGGCGCAGGCCGGCCCTTGTCACGCCGGCGGGCCAGCCAGATGGCCACGCCGCTGGTGGTCACCACGGTCAGGCCGGCGCCCAGCACAGCATAGACGAGCTTGATCGGCCAGCCGCCGAACCAGCCGAAATGCAGCTGGCCGATGGCCTGGATGATCTGGGCGCCCAGGGTCTCGCCGCCCATGGGGGCGTCGGTCAGCGGCCGGCCTGCTCCGTCGAACACATAGTTTTCGCCTGCGGAGAGACGGCCAGGCGCCCCGGCCAGCACCTGCACGCTCTGGCCCTGTTCGCCGGGGTGCTCGAGGCTGACATAGGTGGCGACGGCCTCGGGGGTCATGCGGGCCACCTGGGCCAGGGCTGTGTCCACCCGGGGCAGCGGGGCCGGGCGCGGGTCATCCTGCGGGGCTGGGGGAAGGAAGAGGTCATAGGCCCGGCCGACATCTCCCTGAAACAGGGCCAGGGCCAGGACGCCGGCGATGATCGTGGTCAGGCCCAGCAGGGCGCCGGTGAGGGCGATGGTCACATGAAAGGGCAGGGCCCAGATGCTGATCCGGTTGTGCAGGTCGGCCTCCTGCAGGCGCTTGGAGCCGCCCCAGCGCAGATGGAAGGCGTCGCGGAACACCCGCGGGTGGGAGAAGATCCCTGAGATCAGCGAGGACAGCAGCGCCACGCCGGTCAGGCCGACCACGAAGATTCCCCAGCTCCGCGGCAGGTGCAGATAGATGTGCAGGGTGGTCATGAAGTCGGTCCAGGGCGTCGGCGCCGGATCGGTCAGCTGGCCTTGCGCATCGGCGAACAGCTCAAGGTCGCCCGCCGCCCGGTCCAGATAGAGCGAGACCCGGGGCGCGCCGTCGGTGGGCAGGCTGATGAAGATGTGCTCGGCCTTGCCATACTGGGCGATGGCGCCTTCGACCGCTGTCTGCAGGGCGGCAGGCGAGATGGCGGCCATCCGTGGCGCGGCCGGTTGCTCCCAGCGGTGGAACTCCTCGGCGAAGACCGCCACCGTGCCGGAAAAGCAGACCAGATAGATCAGGGCGGCGAAGGCCAGACCCAGGGCCGAATGCCCCGCCAGGACGGCGCGGACGAAGCCCGACGGAATTTTCGGCCAGATCGGTTTGCCGGCCTTGCTCATGAGAAGCCCTTCAGAACGGCGGCGCTGAAGGTCACCAGTGTGACGCCTGACAGAACCGCGGTGGCGCGCAGAATCTTGTCGTCGGCCAGGGTCCAGGCCATGCCGGCGGCCCAGAGAATGGGCACCAGCAGCCCGCCCAGGACGATGCGGGTCTGGGGCGGTCCAGGGACCCATACGGCCCAGGCCAGGCCGACGCCCATGGCCGCGACGCCGCCCAGGGGACCGGCCAGCAGCACCCGAAGCCAGCCGCGCCAGGCCTTGGACGGCCGCTCCGACGGCTCCAGCGCAACCTCGCGTGGGGGGCGGCTGCGGCTGGTGCGTTTCTGGAGGCTGGCGGCCACGACCGCCAGGGCGCCGAAGGAGACCAGGGCCGAGGCCATGAACGGGCCTCTCGCCGGGCCGAGGACGGGCGCGGCGCCCAGCACCGCGGCGGCCAGGGCGCCCCACCCGGCCAGCATCAGCCAGGGGCGGGCGGCGTCGCGGCGTCGCCACGCCCGGCCCCGGATCAGGGCGGCTGCAGCGCGCCGGGCCGTGAGGGCCGCGGCGGCGAAGAGGTCGGCGGCGGGGCTGACCACTCGGTCCCCATGGCCGCCCCC
>CALEOQ010000062.1 GCA_937910255.1 uncultured Caulobacteraceae bacterium
GGTGGGTGGTTTGTGCTTGAGAGGGTATGGTCTGATACGTGTGACTTTGTTTGGTTTTTTTTTTTTAATGATGCGGCGACCACCGAGATCTACACTCTTTCCCTACACGACGCTCTTCCGATCTAGATCGCCGACCTGGTGGAGCGCGAGGGCCGCGCCCTGGTCTTCGTCCTGGCCAAGTGGGACCTGGTGGAAGACCCACAGGAGCGTCTGAAGGAGCTGCAGGAAGAGGTCTCGCGCAAGCTGCCTCAGGTCCGCGGCGCGCCGATGATCGCCCTGTCGGCCGAGACCGGGCGCAATATCGACCGGCTGATGCCGGCGGTGTTCAAGGCCCACACCGACTGGTCCACCAAGGTCAAGACCCGGGACCTGAACGACTGGCTGGCCATGGCCGTCCAGCGCCACCCGCCGCCGGCGGTCAATGGCCGTCGCGTGCGGCCAAAGTATATCGCCCAGACCAAGGCCCGCCCGCCGACCTTCGTGCTGTTCGCCAGCCGGGCCAGCCAGCTGCCGGACTCCTATCGGCGCTATCTGATCCATTCGATCCGAGAGAGCTTCGACCTGCCCGGCGTGCCTGTGCGCCTGACGGTCAAGTCCGGCGCCAATCCCTATGCCGACGGAGAGGCGCGCTCTTCGGGTCCGTCCCGCACGGCGCCGCGCAAGGTCAAGGCGGCTGGCAAGGGCGGCAACAAGAAGCCGACCTTGGGCAAGAAGCCCGCGGGCGCAAAGCCGGCCAAGCCGGTTCGCTCCAAGAGCTCAGGCTTCGGCGGCTCCAAGGCCAAGCCGACCCGCGCCCGTCCGGTCAGTGGGCGGAAGACGCCTGCGCGGCCTTCCACGCGGAGAAGCTGACCGGACTGTCGGGCGGGCCCAGCTCAGCCTGGGCCAGTTCGACGATCAGCGGTCCGATCTCCGAGGCGTCCGGCAGGCTGAGGGGGTCTTCCCCCGGCATGGCCTCGGCCCGCATCTTGGTGCGCATGGCGCCTGGATCGATCAGCGCGGCGCGAACCGGCCCGTGCTCCAGTTCATCGGCCCAGGTGCGCACCAGATGGTCGGTGGCCGCCTTGGTGGCCCCATAGACGCCCCAGAAGGCCTTGGGACGGGCGACGCGACCTGTGGTGAAGACCAGGGCCCGGCCGGCGGGCGCGGCCTTCAGCAGGCGCTCAGTGCTGCGCAGCAGGCGATAGGTGGCCGTGAGGTTGAGGGCCACGACCTGATCCCAGGTCTTGGGCTCGATGTGCGAGATCGGGCTTAGGCCCCCAAGCATGGCCGCGGCGTGGACCAGAACGTCCAGGCGACCGTGACGCTCGTGGATGGCCAGACCCAGCTGGTCGATCCCGCCGCCCTGGGCGAGGTCCATGGGCGCGAGGGTGGCCGGCTGTCCGGTGGCGGCGCGGATCTCGTCGTCCAGCTCCTCCAGACCGCCTTGCGTGCGGGCCGTGGCGATCACGTGCGCGCCGGCCTTGGCGAGCGCCAGGGCGGAGGCGCGGCCAAGCCCGCGGCTGGCGCCGGTCACCAGGGCGATGCGGCCGGCAAGCGGTCCAGTTGAAGGGGCGGGGATGTCCGTCATGGGCGGCTGTCTAGCTGGTCTGTTCGGGGCTGTCCGCCCGTTTCGCGTAGTGTCCGGCGATGGCGGCGCAGGCCATCAGCTGGAACTGGTGATAGAGCATGACCGGCAGCAGCACGAAGCCCACCGTGGCGGCGGGGAACAGCACGGCGGCCATGGGCGCGCCGGCCGCCAGGCTCTTGTTGGAGCCGCCGAACAGGATGGTGGCCTCGTCTTCGACCGGGAACTTCAGCCGCCGGCTGATCCAGACGGTCCAGCCCATCGAGGCGACCAGTAGCACCAGGCAGATGATCGCCAGCCGGGCCAGGTCGCCCATGGACACCTGGCTCCAGATGCCGACCGCCACGGCGCCGGAAAAGGCGTTGTAGACCACCAGCAGGATCGAGCCGCGGTCCACCAGGCTGGCCTGCTTGGAATGGCGCTGGATAAAGCCGCCGATCCAGCGGCGCAGGAGCTGGCCGGCGATGAACGGGACCAGCAGCTGCAGCAGGATCGCCTCGAAGGCGCCCCAGGACAGCCCGCCGCCCTGCGCGCTCAGCAGAACACCCACCAGCAGGGGGGTGATGACCACGCCCAGGATGTTGGAGGCCGAGGCCCCGCAGACGGCGGCGGCGACATTGCCCCTCGCCACGGCGGTGAAGCCCACGGCCGACTGGATGGTCGAGGGCAGGCAGCCCAGATAGATCAGGCCCGGCGCCAGGGCGGCCGGCACGATCCAGGCGGGCAGGGTCGAGAACAGCAGGCCCGCCAGCGGGAAGAGGGCGAAGGTGGTCAGCAGCACCACCAGGTGCAGCCGCCAGTGGCTGATCCCGGCCACCACCGCCTGGGGCGACAGCTTGGCGCCATGCAGGAAGAAGACCAGGGCCACGCCGATCTTGGTCGCCACCCCGACCACCTCGGCGGCCTGGCCGCGGGCCGGCACGAGGGAGGCGAACACCACCGCGGCCAGGATGGCCAGGATGTAGGGGTCGATCTTGAAACGGGCGAGGACGCCGCGGATGGCGCCGATCACGCGTCCACCAGGAAGGTCAGCTGACGCTCGTCGGCGGCGTTGCGCCCTTCGGCGATTTCCCGGTCCAGCAGACGGGTGGGATAGTCGCCGGTGAAATAGTGGTCGGTGAACTGTGGGGCTGCGGGGTCTCGCGGATCGGACTCCATGGCCCAGTAGAGGCCGTCCACCGAGAGGAAGCCGAGGCTGTCGACCTCCAGCATCTTGGCCATTTCCTCGATGGTGTTGTTGGCCGCCAGCAGTTGCTGCCGCTCGGGCATGTCGATGCCGTAGAAGTCGGGCCACATGATCGGCGGCGAGCCGGAGCGGAGGTGGACCTCCTTGGCGCCGGCCTCGCGCACCATCCGCACCACCCGCAGGGAGTTGGTGCCGCGGACGATGGAGTCGTCGATCAGCATGACCCGCTTGCCGGCCAGGACGGCGCGGTTGGGCGACAGTTTCATGCGCACGCCAAGCTCGCGGGCGCCCTGGGTCGGCTGGATGAAGGTGCGGCCCACATAGTGGTTGCGCATGATCCCCATCTCGTAGGGCACGCCGGTCTCCTGGGCGTAGCCCAGGGCCGCAGGCACGCCGGAATCGGGCACCGGCACCACCACATCGCAGGGCGGGGCGCTTTCCTGGGCCAGACGGCGGCCCATGCGCTTGCGCACCTCATAGACCGAGCGCCCGTTCACCACGGAGTCGGGCCGGGCGAAGTAGACGTACTCGAAGATGCAGGGCCGGGCCCTGGCGGCCGGGAAGGGGCGCAGGCTCTCGACGCCGTTGTCGTCGATGACCACCATCTCGCCATGCTCGATGTCGCGGATGAAGCGGGCGCCGATCATGTCCAGGGCGCAGGTCTCAGAGGCCAGGACATGGGTGTTGTCCAGCTTGCCCAGCACCAGGGGACGGATGCCCAGGGGATCACGCACCCCGATCAGCTTCTTGTTGGTCAGAGATCGGAAGAGCGTCGTGTAGGGAAAGAGTGTAGATCTCGGTGGTCGCCGTATCATTAAAAAAAAAATCCCCTCCCCCCCCCTCCCCCTCCCCCCCTCCCCCCCGCCCCCCTAGGCCCTCTGGTCCCCGACAGCGCTCCTGCGTACCCATCCGCGCACACCCAATCCACGCCATAGCGCCCTCGTAACTGAGTCCCACACC
>CALEOQ010000063.1 GCA_937910255.1 uncultured Caulobacteraceae bacterium
TGACGAAGGCCGACCAGGCCTCGCGCGGCACGCCCAGGGCGTCCAGCTGGGCCACCACATCGGCCGAGGGACGCGGCGAATTGGAGATCAGGATCACCGGCCCGCGCTCGGCCCGCCAGCGGGCCAGCGCCGCGCAGGCGGCCGGAAAGCTTTCGCGGCCGTTGTGGATCACCCCCCAGACGTCGCTCAGCAGCACGTCATAATGGTCGGTGAGGTCGGATAGGCCCTGGGGCGTCTGCGGCGCGGTCATGAGGCGCGGCGGTAAAGGTCGCCGCCCCCGCGGTCAATGCGCCTTGCCGGGTTTGGTCTAAGCCCGGCCGCCGGCCCGCCGGCGCAGGCCCTGGCGCAGGAAGTCGGCCGGGGGATCGGCCTCGGCCAGGACGGCCTCGCGAATCGGCCGCGGCTCGCCGAACAGGTGACCCTGGCCATAGCCGACCTCGAGCTCCAGCAGATCGACGATCTGCCGCTCGCTCTCCACCTTCTCGACGATCACCTCGACCCCATAGCGGCGGGTCAGCTGGCAGAAGTCCTCGGCGGCGAGGTCGGGCAGCGATTTCAGCACCAGGCGGCCGTCCAGCTCGATCATCTCGTCCAGCAGCATCTGGGCGCCGACCCGGACGAACTTCACGTCCGAGCGCGCCAGGTCCTGCAGGTCGAAGTCCAGGTCGGTGACCTTGTCGAGGGAGAAGCGGAAGCCCAGATCGGCCAGCTTGGCCATGTTGCGCGCCTCCACCGAGCCGCGGGCCTCGAAGGCGCCCTGACCCAGCTCGAAAATCAGCGCCCCGGCCAAGTCGCGATTGGCCGCCAGCATGTCCAGGAACTGCGGGAAGAAGCTCTCATCCCCCAGGCTGGTGGGGGCGACATTGCAGAAGATGCCGACCTTGCGGTCCTGCTTGGCCAGGCGCCGGACGATCTGCACGCAGCGGAACAGCAGCAGGTTATCGATGGCCGTCATCAGGCCCTCGGCCTCGGCCACGCTGATATATTCGGCCGGCATCAGGACCCGGCCGCTCTCGTCACGCAGGCGCGAGAAGCTCTCGTAGAAGATCGTCTTGCGCTGGGGCAGGGCGACCACCGGCTGCAGGTAGAGGTCCACGCGATTGTCGGCCAGGGCCCCGCGGACGGTCTCCAGCAGGACGGCTTCGCGGCGGGGGTCGTGGCCCGGGCGGGTCTGAAGGGGGGCGGAGGTCATCCGCTCCTCCAGGCGCTGACCCATGCGCTGGACCAGGTCCTCCAGCATGTGCACCTCGCCCGACAGCTCCTCGGAGCGGCGCAGGGCGTCGTCGGTGACGGTCTCGACCACTTCAGAAAGACGGGCGTCCACCCGTTCCACCTGGTCGATCAGAATGCGATGGGCGTCGCGGATGGCGGCGATCTCGGCGCGGAGGCCCGAGGCCGTCAGGGCGTGCTCGATCAGGCCGTGGAAGGCGAAGGCCAGGCCCAGGCCGCCGACCAGGGCGGCGACGCCCGCGCCCCAACCGCCGCCGTTCCGCCAGAGCGAAAGGGCGACGATCAGCGCCAGACAGAGATAGGCGCCGCAGAGCAGCGCAAGCGTCAGCCTTCGCATGAACCCGCCTGTTCGAATCGCCTGGCAGTATCAGCTACGCCGGGCGCGCAAGTCGAACAGAATAGCGATTAGGCCCAGCCTGGGCGCCGATCGGCCGCAGGCGCGCGCAAGGCCTAGCGGGTGGGGACGGGGTTTTCGCCGCGGTAGTCGTAGAAGCCGCGGCCGGCCTTGCGGCCCAGCCAGCCGGCCTCGACATATTTCACCAGCAGCGGGCAGGGGCGGTACTTGGAGTCGGCCAGGCCATCATAAAGGACGTTCATGATCGACAGGACGGTGTCCAGGCCGATGAAATCGCCCAGCTCGAGCGGCCCCATCGGGTGGTTGGCGCCCAGCTTCATGGCCGTATCAATGGCCTCCACCGTGCCGACCCCCTCATAGAGGGTGTAGATCGCCTCGTTGATCATCGGCACCAGCACGCGGTTGACGATGAAGGCCGGGAAGTCCTCGGCGTTGGCGGTGGTCTTGCCCAGCGACCGGGCGAAGTTGACGGCGGTCTCGTAGGTCTCGGCCCCGGTGGCGATGCCGCGGATGATCTCCACGAGATTCATGCGCGGCACGGGGTTCATGAAGTGCAGGCCGATGAACCGCTCCGGGCGGTCGGTGGCCGAGGCCAGGCGGGTGATGGAGATAGACGAGGTGTTGGAGGCCAGCAGGGTGTCGGGACCCAGGTGCGGCGAGAGCGCGCGGAAGATGGTCTTCTTGACCTCTTCGTTTTCGGTGGCGGCCTCGATGGCCAGGTCCGAGGCGCCGACGGCCTGAAGCTCGGGCGCGCCCTTGATCCGGGCGAGGCCCGCGTCCATGGCGGCCTGATCGATCAGGCCGCGGGACACCTGGCGGGCCATCGCCTGTTCGATATGGGTGAGGCCGGCGTCGATCCGCTCGGCGCTGACATCGTGCAGCAGGACGTCATAGCCGCCCAGGGCGCAGACATGCGCGATGCCGGAGCCCATCTGGCCGGCGCCGATCACGCCCACCGATCTGATCTCAACCATGTCCACTCGCCCCAAATCTGCGGGCCGCCTTCAGGGCCGCCTCTGGTCTGTGACGGCTTTCTAACATGGGGGACGGCGGCCCCGCCAAGGTCTTTATGCTGCGCCGCAATGTGATCGGGCGTCGGTTTGTGCCCGGAAAGCCGCAGTTGCGAACAAAACGGGGGGAAACGAAACGAGGCGACGCCCGGGGGCGCCGCCTCGCTGCAAGCTCTGAGCGTGGCTGCGGCCTTAGCCGAGGGCCGACATCAGCTCCGGCACGGCGGTCTTGTAGTCCGCCACCAGGCCATAGTCGGCGACCTGGAAGATGGGCGCATCGCCGTCCTTGTTGATGGCGACGATGACCTTGGAGTCCTTCATGCCGGCCAGGTGCTGGATGGCGCCTGAAATGCCGATGGCGATGTAGAGCTCCGGCGCCACCACCTTGCCGGTCTGGCCGACCTGGTAGTCGTTGGGGGCGTAGCCGGCGTCCACCGCCGCCCGGCTGGCGCCGACGGCGGCGCCCAGCTTGTCGGCCAGGGGCTCGATGACCTTCTGGAACTCTTCGGCCGAACCCATGGCGCGACCGCCGGAGACCACGATCTTGGCGCCGGTCAGTTCCGGACGTTCCGACTTCACGATCTCTTCGCCGACGAACTTGGTCGCGCCGGCGCCGGCGCCCGCATCGATATCCTCAACCGAGGCCGAACCGCCTTCGCCAGCCGCCTTGAAGGCGGTCGGACGGACGGTGATGACCTTCTTGGCCTCGGACGACTGCACGGTCTCCAGCGCGTTGCCCGCATAGATCGGGCGCACGAAGGTGGAGGCGTCGACGACTTCGACCACGTCGGAGATGTGCGAGACATCGAGCTTGGCCGCGATGCGGGGCGAGAAGTTCTTGCCCTGCGAGGTGGCCGGCGTCAGCACGGCGTCGTAGCCGGACATCAGCGGAACCACCACGGCCTCGATGGCCTCGGCCAGGCCGTGGCCCAGGTCGTCGCTCTGGGCCAGCAGGACCTTGCGGACGCCGTCGATCTTGGCGGCGGCCTCGGCGGCGGACTTGGCGTCCTTGCCGACGACCAGGACGTCGATGTCGCCGCCGATGGCCTTGGCGGCCGAGACGGTCTTGTGGGTGTTGTCGCTGAGCGCGCCGGCGTTCAGGTCGGCGATGACGAGTACGGCCATTAGAGCACCCCCGCTTCATTCTTGAGCTTGGCGACCAGATCGGCCGCGGTTTCGACCTTGATGCCGCCGCCACGCTTCGGCGGTTCGGCCACCTTGATCACCTTCAGGCGCGGCGCCGTATCGATGCCGAAGGACGCGATGTCCTTGGTGTCGAGGGGCTTCTTCTTGGCCTTCATGATGTTGGGCAGCGAGGCGTAGCGCGGCTCGTTCAGGCGCAGGTCGGCGGTGACGATCACCGGCAGCGGCGCTTCGATGGTCTGCAGACCGCCGTCCACTTCGCGGGTGGTCGTGGCCTTGTCGCCCGAGATTTCGAGCTTCGAGGCGAAGGCGGCTTGCGGCCAGCCCAGCAGGGCCGAGAGCATCTGGCCGGTGGCGTTGTTGTCGCCGTCGATGGCCTGCTTGCCCATGACCACCAGGTTCGGGGTCTCTTCGTCGATGACGGCCTTCAGCACCTTGGCGACGGCCAGGGGCTCCAGGTCGGCGTCGGTCTGGACCAGGATGGCGCGGTCGGCGCCCATGGCCAGGGCCGTGCGCAGGGTTTCCTGCGCCTGGGCCGGGCCGATGGACACGGCCACCACCTCGGTGACCACGCCCTTTTCCTTAAGACGCACCGCCTCTTCGACGGCGATCTCGCAGAAGGGGTTCATGGACATTTTGACGTTGGCGAGGTCGACGCCGGTCTCGTCCGACTTAACCCGCGGCTTGACGTTGTAATCGATTACCCGTTTGACCGGGACCAACACCTTCATGAGGGCCTCAAATTCGCTTTGGGGAAGAATGGGTCGCATGGGGCATAACGTTTCCCGCGCGCATTGCAAGTCGGGCCGATGAGGTGATTTGCGCCTCAGTCAGCCCTAGCCAGAGGAAAAAAGCCCGAATATGAGGCTGCCCATGAGCCGTATCATTGACCGCCTGAAGCTGGTTTTCCTCGGGGCGTTCGTCCTCTCCCTGATCGCCATCTTCGGCTACCACGGATATTATGTCTGGCCGGCCGAGCGCTGCGAGGCGCAGGGCGACTGGTGGGATCCGGACGGTCGCGTCTGCGCCCGCCCCGTGCTGATCTCCGACATCACCGGCCGGACCATCCCTGAACGCAAGGCCGCGGAAGCCGCCAAGGCGCGCGCCGACGGGGGCGCTGCCCAGACGCCGGCCCCTTAAGGCCGCACGTTCAGCCACGGTTGGCGCCGGGGACCCAGAGCACATCGCCTTCGCCGTTCCCGTTGGCCCGCCGACTGGCGACGAACAGCAGGTCCGAGAGTCGATTGAGATATTTGAGCGCCGGCGCGCCCACGCTCGTCGAGGCGGCCAGGGCCACGGCCGCCCGCTCGGCCCGCCGACAGACGGTGCGGGCCTGATGCAGCGCCGCCGCGGCCGCTGAACCCCCGGGCAGCACGAAAGAGGTGAGCGGCGCCAGGGCCGCATTCATGCCGTCGATCTCCTGTTCCAGGCGCGCCACCTGGCCGTCGCTGATCCGCAGCACCCGCGCAGGATCCTCGTCGGAGACCGGCGGATTGGCCAGGTCGGCGCCCAGGTCGAAGAGATCGTTCTGGATGCGGCCCAGGATGCGGTCGAGATCGGCGTCGTCGGCGGTGTGCAGCCGGGCGAGCCCCAGGCAGGCATTGGTCTCATCCACCGCCCCATAGGCCTCGACGCGCAGGTCGGTCTTGGCCACCTGGGCCCCATTGGCCAGGCGCGTGGCGCCGCCGTCGCCGGTGCGGGTGTAGATGCGGTTCAGAACGACCATGGCAGCTTCGAGATCGGAAGAGCACACGTCTGAACTCCAGTCACGTCGTAATCTCGTACGCCGTCC
>CALEOQ010000064.1 GCA_937910255.1 uncultured Caulobacteraceae bacterium
GCTGGGCGCCGTTCACCGACAGCGAAAAGTTCCCCGCAAAGGTCCGGTTGGCGCCAGTCGCAGCCTGGACCGGGGTGGGTGGCAGCGCCGTCACCACGACGGTGGCCCCTCCGGCGACAAGCACTGTGCGCCGCGAGAATTCGAGGTCGTTGCGGGGGTCCATCAGTTTGCCCTTCGTGGTGACGCGGCGGAATGGCCTGCGGTCCGCGCCGTTGCGGGTGGCTTGTCGGGGGTACGCTGCGCGCCCGTCAGGCTTCAGCCGTCGGCCCTTGGCGAGGGAACGCCGCCCGCCGTCGAAAGTTGCCCCACGCCCCAGGGCGCTGGTCCGGCGGTCGGGCTCTGGTTCTAGAGGTCAATGCGCCAGCGCAGGATTTCAGCGCCGCCATGCAGCGTCCCGCCGACCTCCCGGGCCACGAGATGGCCGCCATTCTTGATCACCACCCGCTGGGAGGAGGGATTGCCGGCGTCGGTGGTCAGCTCCACATGATCCAGGCCCCGCCCCCTGGCCTCCGGCAGCAACAGCTTCAGCCCCTGCGTGGCGTAGCCTCGCCCCCGGCGCCAGGGCGGCACGGCGTAGCCGATATGGCCATAGGGAAACCAGTCGGGCAGCGGCCCGCCGCCCGGCCCCCAGCGCAGGCCGATGGAGCCACAGAATCCATTGTCCCAGATCCAGCGCCGGAGGCTGGGCAGGCGGGGTCCGTAGCTTCCGTCGAGCCGCAGAACCGGCGGCCCATCGCCATCGGAATTGTCGAGGGATTGAACGAAGCCCTCAGGGTCTGCGGCGATGCGGTCGAGCTCTTCATCGGCCGCAGCCTTGCCGCGCACATTATCGGCCGACCAGCCTTGCCGGAGGGCTTCGGCATAGTCGGGCAGAAGGTCCAGGCTTGGAGTCTCGAGCGTGACGGTCATTCGATCAGTCTCAGTCGGTGCGGCCGCCGAACTGGATCAGGTTGCCATCGGGATCGGCCACAATGAAATTGCCCTGCCCCTGACCGTGCCACGGCTCGCGCTTCAAGGCCTGATGGATGATCGCCCCGCGGGCTTCCATCTCCAGGAAGAGCAGCCTGGCGTTTGAAACCACGACATTGGCGGACAACAGGTCGCCGCCCACACGATGATCGAGCACAGGCGCCCTCACCTGACGAAGGCAGATCATGGCCCCATCGCGGACCATCTGGCCGTAGAACGGCGGCTCGCCATAGGTGAAGGCCGCCCGGAAGCCGAGCGCCTCTACATAATAGGCCTGAGCCCGGGAAAAATCAGTGACGAAGATATTGGGCTCGGCGGTCAGCAGGACCGGCTGTTGGGGATAGGTCACAGGCTTCTCGGTCGCCATGGTCGCGTCTCCTTGCGCGGCTAGCGCGGCCCAGGTCTCGTAGCCTTCCCGCCGGGCGATCAGCCGTTGAGCATCAGCCAGGCGGAATGGACCGGCCATGATCTGGGCGTCGGTCAGACCCGCATAGCCGGGCAGGCCTCCACGGATCATCGCAGCGACCGGATGGCGGCCCTCGCGATGCCAGCGAACAACCTGCTTGGCCTGTTTTTTGAGATTCTCGAGACGAGACATTGGGGCGCTGTGGTTGAGGGGTGTAGGCGGGCCTGGCCCCCTCGGCCGGTTGGCCGGTGCGCCCTACAGCGACGACGCAATCAAAGCTCACGACCCAAGGTCTGTCAACGAAACGGGCCCGGAGGTTTCCCCCCGGGCCCGCCAAAGAGACGCGAAATCCGTCGCCTGGATCCCACTTGACCTGGACCGAAGCGCCGGCTCCTTCGCGAGACCAGCAGAGCGTCGTCTAGGGTAGTAGTGTAGGTGTCGGTCGGCGCCCGAGCACTGAAGAAAACCACACCAACGCGACCCACCCTCC
>CALEOQ010000065.1 GCA_937910255.1 uncultured Caulobacteraceae bacterium
GAGGGGAGTGCGCGGCGAGCGGGGCGACCAGACGGTGCGTGCGGGAGGGGTGGGGGCGGTGTTGGGGCGGTGGGCGCACGAGGGGCGGGCGCCGTGGGGGGGCGGTCGGGCGCTCCGGTGGGGCGAGAGGCCACGCGCCGCTCTGACCCACGACCAGACAGCGGGGAAGAACCGCTTGGACGCACTGAAGGCGACGAGCACCACCCCGGTGTTCCTGATCGCCGACGTAGAGGAGTCGGCCGAGGCCCTTGACCGGCGCATCAAGGGCCTCATCCGAGGCGCCCTGGAGCTGGCCCGCGCGGACGCAGAACTCGAACGGAAGCTCGACCTCCTGGTCACCATCAAGGGGATCGCCCACAAGAGTGCCGTGCTCCTTCTCGGGGAGCTCGCCGCACTCCCGGCCGACAACACCGCGAGGCTGCTGGCCTCTCGCCGCCGCCTCGGCCCCGCCGCGCCACCTGCTGCGGGATCTCGCCCGCGACACCCCCATCACCGTGGCCGCGCCCGTCCTGACAGGCTCCGCCGCGCTGACTGACCATGATCTGCTGGCCGTCGCCCACACCCGCGGCCAGGACCATCTGCGCGCCATCAGCCAGCGCTCCACGGTGTCGGCGGCGGTCTCCGAGGCCATTGTCGAACGGGGTGACGACCACACCCTGGACGCGTTGCTGCGCAATGATGGCGCAGAATTGTCGCGAGAATCCCATGAGCGGGCCGTAGATCGGGCCATGGCCAATACCGATCTGCACGCCGCCGTCGTCGCGCGCCGCGCCGTGCCGGTGGATCTGCTCAACGAAATGTACTTCGTGGTCGAGGCGCAGCTTCGCGACGCCATCCGCGACCGCAACAGCGAGGTCGATCCCGAGGCCCTGGAGGCCGCCCTTGCGGCCAGCCGCAAGAGCCTGGCCACCCGCGACGGCGCCCTGCCCGATGACTATGAGGAAGCCGAGCGGGCGGTTCGCCTGCTGAAGCTGCGCAATGGCATCACCCCGCCGGTGCTGGCCGCCTTCCTGCGCAATCGGGAGACCACCAAGTTCCTGGTGGCGCTCTGTGAGCTGGCCGACATCGACTTCGGAACGGCGCGCAAGATCCTGGACCGCCGCGACCTCGACGCCCTGTCCATCGTCTGCAAGGCGGCCGGCTTCGAGCGGTCGCTCTACCTGACCTTCGCCGTTCTGATCCTGGACCGTGAGGCCAACGCCATGGGTCGCGCCCGGGAATATGGCGAACTGTTCGACGCCCTGCCGCGGGAAGCCGCCCAGCGCACCATCCGCTTCTGGCGCCTGCGCCGCCAGAGCGGCGACGTCGCGGCGGCCTGAAGCTGGCCTAGCCCTCCGGTCCGCCCTTGGCCTCGGCGTTCGGGGTGGAGATCGTTTCCGGCGGCAGCTGATAGCGGATCGGCAGGGTGACACGACCGCCCACGGTCGGCAGACCTTGTTCGGTCCAGACCGACAGGCGGAAATGCGGCGCCAGAGCCAGGGCCGCCTGACCAAATCCGAATTCCGCCGGCTCTTCTGACCTCACCTGGCAGTCCTGCACCGTCCCGCCTGTCCCCACGACACAGTGCAGGACCACGCGGGCGCCCGATATTCCTTTGGCCCGCGCCGCGGCCGGATACCCATCGGCCACCGAACCGGAAGAGGGGAGCTGCGTCCACTGGGGCTTGCCGATCACCCGCCTGTCGGGGTCCAGCATCTCCGGGGCGAAGGTGACCATGTACTGGGTCTCGACCCCGCGCAGTTCGACATCGTCCGGCGCCGGCGCCAGCACGAACCGCTCGGACAGGCTGCGAGCCGCCTTGGCGAAACCATAGCCCCGCGGTGTTTCACTGAGCGTCGTGCAGGCCCGGAGGCGACCGTATTCGGTCAGGGCGCAGCGGATGGTGGCGGAACCTCCGAGCCCCTCGGCGGCCGCCTTTTCAGGGTAGGCGGCGGCCGTCTCCGCATGGCTGGGCGCCTCAGCCCACAGGGGCCGGCCCAAGAAGCGCCGGGTCATCAGATCCCGACCACCAGGAAGCAACGACCCCGTGGGTGTCCCAAGGCCCTGGAAGCTGATCGGGATGAGATCGGAAGAGCACACGTCTGAACTCCAGTCACGTCGTAATCTCGTATGCCGTCTTCTGCTTGAAAAAAAAACAACACACCACCGGCCAGTCTGCCGTCGAACC
>CALEOQ010000066.1 GCA_937910255.1 uncultured Caulobacteraceae bacterium
AGACGATATGATTGCTTTTTTTTCAGGCAGAAGACGGCATACCCGATTACGACGTGACTGGAGTTCAGACGTGTGCTCTTCCGATCTCGATCGTGTCGCGACGGCAGTCGGGGTAGCCGGAGAAGTCGGTCTCGCACATGCCGCCCACCAGGTCGCGGATCCCCCGCCGGTCGGCCACCGCCGCCCCATAGGTCAGGAAGACCAGATTGCGGCCGGGCACGAAGGTGGAAGGCAGCCCCTTTTCGGTGACCTCGAAGGCGCGATCGGCGGTCATGGCGGTCTCGGCGATGGCGCCGAACCCGGTCAGATCGATCAGATGGTCCTCGCCCAGCCGCGCCGCCCAGGCCGGGACCTGTGTGGCCATCGCCTGGCGCACCACCTGACGGGCCTGCATTTCGACCGCGTGCCGCTGGCCGTAGTCGAAGCCCACGGTCTCCACATGGTCGTAGTGCGACAGCGCCCAGGCCAGGCAGACCGAGGAGTCCTGGCCGCCGGAAAACAGGACAAGGGCGCGGCGATCGCGGGGGGCGTCTGTCATCGCCCCCATATGCGCGTCCGAGGTCTTCAGGGGAAGACCAAGCGCCTGCGGCCGAGCGTCCGTCGGTGAGCCGGCAGCGCCTGTTCAACACAGGCTTTCGAATGTCAGGTACGCGCCAAACGGAGCGCCTCCGAATCGGTCCCTCCGGTCTTCCGCAAGGGAATGCCGCGAATAACACGGGTCGGTTTTGTACCTCTCGTTCGAAACCGCGGTATTTCCGTCACGTTTGCGTCAAACTCGCCGCAATCACCTCAAGTGAACGAGGTTCAGTTTGACGCGCGCGTCAGTCGAGACGAGGGTCGCGCCCGGCCGCCGCTCCCCCGGCGGCTGTTTTGTCTCAAACTCGCAAACAATGGGCGGCGCCAAAGCCGCCTGGGAGGATCCATGTCGTCTTTGAAGAAGTCCGATCTGCGCCGAAGCCTGGCGGCGACCGTGTCCGTGGCCGCCTTCGCCGCCAGCGCCGGCTCGGCGCTCGCCCAGGCTCAGGCCCCGACTCGACCTCAGGCCGAGCCCTACATGATCCAGGAACTGGTCATCACCGCTGAAAAACGTGAGCAGGCCCTGCAGGACGTCCCCGTCGCCGTCTCGGCCTTCACCTCCGAGCAGCGCGACACCCAGGGCATCACCAACATCCAGGACTTCGTGAACTTCACGCCGGGCATGAACTATTCCGGCACCGACCGGGTCTCGCTGCGTGGGGCCGGGCGCAACACCTTCTATATCGGCAATGATCCGGGCGTGGCCGCCTATTCCGACGGCTTCTATTCGGCGAGTTCGTCGGAGCTGTTCAAGACGCCGCTGTTCATCGAGCGCACCGAAATCCTCCGCGGCCCCCAGGGCACCCTCTATGGCCGCAACGCCATGGGCGGGGCGATCAACCAGGTGTCCAAGCGCCCGTCGCAGGACTTCTCCGGCGAAATCCGCGCCGCAGTGGGCAATTACGACTACACCCGCATCGAGGGCGTGGTGTCGATCCCCGTCGCGGACAACCTGCGCTTCAAGCTGGGCGGCAATCAGGAATGGCAGCGCGAGGGCTTCATCGAAAACATCGGCAGCGGCAATGAAGGCGCCTCGATCAAGCGCACCTATTTCGAAGCCCAGGTGGAAGCCGAGCTCGGCGACAATGTCGATGTCTGGGTCCGCTATAACCGCTCCAACTGGGATGACAGCCTGGGTGTCGGCGACCGGCTGTCCAACCTGATCAGCCCCTACGACACCACCCGCGCCTTCCAGCCCATCGGCGGTCTGGTGACCAGCAACCAGTTCGGCGAGACGGTGACCAATCCGGGCGTCGCCGACCCTTACGTCCAGAACACCAACCGCGATGGCTATGGCGCGCTGCGCGGCAACCATGTGCTGACAGGCCAGATCACCTGGGACCTGGGCTTCGCCGACCTGAAGTACATCGGCGGCTTCCAGCAGTACGACTATCAAACCGGCGGCGACTATGACGGCACCAGCCGCACCGCGCCGATCACCGTGGCCGGAATTCCGGGCGTCTATGTGGACTACACCACCGACTTCTACGAGACGAAGAAGTACTATTCCAACGAGCTGAACCTGACCTCCAACTCCGATGGCCCGCTCAGCTGGATCCTCGGTCTCTATCAATACAACGAAGAGCATGGACAGCGTATCCAGCTGGGCAACCCCCAGCAGGCGCAGATGGAGACCCCTTGCTATTTCGGCGGCGCCGCCAACCCCTGCATCCCGGCGCCGGCCAATCCGAGCCGCAACTTCGCCGACAACATGGCCGACCTGAACTCCAAGGCCTATGCGGTCTTCGGCCAGTTCACCTACGCCTTCAACGACGCCTGGGCGCTGACCACCGGCCTGCGCTACACCAAGGATGAGAAGGACGGCTTCGAAAGCGA
>CALEOQ010000067.1 GCA_937910255.1 uncultured Caulobacteraceae bacterium
GGTGGGCGGGTAGGCTCCCGGGGCGCGGGATCAGCAGGGAGGCGTTCGTCAGGCAGGTCAAAGGGCGCATCGTGAGCGAGCATCAGCTCAGGGGCCGGCTGGTGTCCGATCTCACCGAGAGCGCGGCGGTGACCGATCTCGACGCCGCCGACCGGCGACTCCAGACCCTGCGCGGCCTGGGCTGCGAAATCTGCCTCGACGACTTCGGCGCCGGGGCGAGTTCGCTCGCCTACCTTCAGCGGCTGAATGTGGATGTGGTGAAGATCGACGGCGCCTTCATCCGCGAACTGGAGCACGACAGCCGCGGCGCAGCCTTCATCAGCCAGCTCGTGAGGATGTGCGGCGAAATGAAGATCGCCACCCTGGCTGAGATGGTGGAGACGCAACTGGTCGAGGACGTGGTCCGCAAGGCCGGCGTCCACATGGCTCAAGGCTGGCTTTATGGCGCAGCGGCCAGGGAGCATGCTCCCTTCCCTGCCCCCCTGCCAGGCGCCACCCCGGCGCGACGCCGGGGGGCGGTGGACAGCTGGGGCTAGGCGCGCCTCAGACGTCTCAGATCCGACGCGCGGCGATGTGGTTGTCGATCACCGCCTCCAGCACGGTCAGCGGCATGGCCCCCGACAGCAGGCCAGCGTCGTGGAAGGCGCTGAGGTCAAAACGATCGCCCAACTGCGTCCGGGCCTTTTCGCGCAGGCGAAGCCAGGTGAGCTTGCCGACCATGTAGCTGCAGGCCTGGCCTGGCCACACCACATAGCGCTCGATCTCGGTGGTCGAGGACGAGGTGGGCGAGCCGTCGATGGACGACATGGTCTCGATGGCCTTTTCGCGACTCCAGCGCTTGGCGTGCATGCCGGTGTCGACCACCAGGCGCGCGGCGCGGAACAGGGCGGCCTGCAGATAGCCCAGCTCGCCCAGCGGGTTGTCCTCATAGACCCCCATCTCCTTGGCCAGCTCCTCGGAATAGAGCGCCCAGCCCTCCCCATAGGCCGACAGGAAGGTGGCCCGTCGGATCATCGGCAGGTCCGCCTCCTGCTGCAGAGCCAACTGCATGTGATGGCCCGGCACCGCCTCGTGATAGGCGAGCGTCGGCAGCGTCCAGGTGGGGTTCTCGGCTGAATCCCGCAGGTTGATCCAGAAGATGCCGGGCCGCGAGCCGTCCAGGGTCGGCTGGTTGTAATAGCCCCCCGGCGCGCCGGCCTCGATGAACTTGGGCACCCGACGCACCTCCACCGGGGCCTTGGGCAGGGTCCCGAAGTATTCCGGCAGGCGCTTGTACATGGCCTCGGTCATGACATTGAGGGACTCGATCAGCTCCTCCTTGCCGGCGTCGGTGTTGGGGAAGTGATACTTGGGGTCCTTGAACAGGGCGGCGATCCGCTCGCCCACCGAACCTTGGCTGTAGCCCTCGGCCTTGAGGATGACATCGGCCCGGGCCGACAGCTGGCGGGCCTGCTCCAGGCCCATCTGGTGGACCTCCTCGGCGGTCAGGGTGGTGGTGGTCGAGGCGCGCAGGGCGTGTTCGTAATAGGCTTCGCCATCGGGCAGACGCCAGACCCCGGCGTCGTGGACGGCCCTGGGGGCGAGCTCGCCCATCAGGGCGATCTGCCGTTCGAGCGCCGGAAGCACCTTGTCGGCATAGATGGCCTGGGCCTGGCCGGCATAGTCGCCGTCGATCCCCTTGGCCGCCGCCCGCTCGGCGACCGAGGTGACCAGGGGCGACTGGCCCGGCTCGGCCCGCAGCCCGTTCATCTGGGTCAGGGTGCGTTCGATGACGAAGTCCGGCGGGATGACGCCGAGATCCACATCGCGGCGCACCCGCTCGATCTCCTGGTCCATCACCGTGGCGAAGGCCTCGAGGCGCGAGAGATAGGCGTCGGCGTCGGCCTTGGTCTCGATGACGTGCTGGGAGCCCAGGAAGTCGGGCACGCTCTGATAGGCGCCGTTGAGCTGGGAGATCACATAGGGCTGGCCAGCGCCCTCATCTCCGTAGACGAAGCTGCGGTTGGCCGCGTCGGTGGTCTCCAGGCCAAACAGCACCGCGTCGTAATTGACGGCGTCCATGCCCGTCAGTTCGCTGCGGGGAATGGCCTTCAGGCGGGCCAGTTGTTCGGCGGTCTTGGCGCGATCGGCGGCGAGTTCGGCCGTCGAGGCCGGGCTGAGTTGGCTCTTGGCGGCGGCGCGCGGCCCGGAGTCCAGGCCCAGGCGGGTGACCAGCTCCGGCACATCGGTGAGCGCCTCCTCGTAGAAGGCCTCCAGCAGGGCGTCGAGGCGCACATCGGCGGCGGTCTGGGCGAAGGCGGACGAGGCGCGACCGACGCCGCCGGCCAGGGCCAGGGCGCCGGCGGCGGTGAAGAGCATCTGACGACGGGTCTGCAAGGCGGACTCCTCTTTCGGACTGTTACCTGTGTTACCGGCCACGCTACGGCGCGTGACCGGCCAGGAAAACCGAAAAGGCGCGATCAGGCCCCTTAGTGGTCCTCAGTCGCGGTCCTCGCCCGCCGTCTTGTCACCACGGGCCAGCTTGAAGACCACCCCCGACAGCAGGGCCAGGGCCACCAGGTTGGGCAGGGCCATGCTGGCGTTGGAGATATCGCCCAGACGCCAGACGAAGGTGATCTCCTGGAAGGAGCCGACGAAGATCATCAGCACCCACACCAGGCGGAACGGAATGGCCAGCTTTTGGCCAAACAGATGGGTGATGGCCCGCTCGCCGTAATAGCTCCAGGTGATCAGGGTCGTGAACACGAACAGGATCAGGGCCAGAGAGGCGATGAGGGCGCCGATGGAGAAGCCGAACACCTGCAGCGGGAAGGCCGCCGCATAGGCCGCCTCGGTCATGGCGAACCCGTTGAGGTCCGACGACCAGGCATGTTCCTGCATCACCGTCACCCCGTCCGCGCCGGTGGCGGGGAAGGCGCCCTGCACGGTCAGCAGGACCAGGCCCGTGGCCGTGCAGATGATGATGGTGTCGATGAAGGTGCCCATCATGGCGAAGCGGCCCTGGCGGGCGGGATCGTCGGTCTGGGCCACGGCGTGGGCGATGGCGGTGGAGCCCTGGCCAGCCTCGTTGGAGAACAGGCCGCGGGCGACGCCGGAACGGATGGCGACGATCATGCCGGCCCCGAGGAAGCCGCCGACGGCGGCGTGGCCGGTGAAGGCGCTCTCGAAGATGGTGGCGAAGGCGCCCGGCAGGTCCTCGATGTTCATGATCAGGGCGATGACCGCCATGGTGAGATAGGCCAGCGCCATGGCCGGCACGATCTTTTCGGCGATGGCGCCGATCGACTTGATGCCGCCGATGATGACCGCAAACACCGCTGCGGCGACGATCAGGCCCGCCAGCCATTCCGGCGCGCCGGTCAGACCGTGGATCGAGTCGGCCACGGAATTGGCCTGGATCATGTTGCCGGTGGTGACCGAGGAGAACAGGGTGCCGATGCAGAACAGCACGGCCAGCCAGCCCCACTTCTTGCCCAGGCCGCGGCGGATATAGGTCATGGGACCGCCGCGATAGGCGCCGTCCGGCCCCTGTTCGCGGAAGCGAATGGCCAGTGAGCCCTCGGCGAAGGCCAGGGCCATGCCGATCAGGGCGGTGATCCACATCCAGAACAGCGCCCCGGGGCCCCCAAGGGTGATGGCGGTGGCCACGCCGGCCAGGTTGCCGGTGCCGACCTGGCCCGACAGGGCGGTGGACAGGGCGGCGAAGGGCGAGATTTCCCCCTTCTTGCCGTCACCCTCGGCGTCGGCCTCTTTCTCGCTCTTGAACAGCCCGACAAAGGCCGAGCCCAGATTGAGGATCGGATAGAAGCGCAGGCCGATCATCATCCAGAGGCCCACCCCGAACAGGGCGATGACCATGGGCGGGAAGGGAAGCACCGCAACCCCGTTCCATGTGCCCCCCCAGATGAAGTCGCTGACGTTGGTCACCTGGTCATAGAAGGCCTGAACGGCGCTGGTCTCTTCCGGCATGAATGTCCCCCTCGACAGGCGCCCGACGCGCGAAGTCGCGAACCTAGACCCGGCCATGCGGATTTGACCAGAGGCGACGCATCGGCGAGCCTTCGAGAGCGCGGACGGCGAAACACCTGTGCGCAGACGAAGCGATCAGCGCATCATGGCGCCTGACTCACAGCCACAAGCCCCCAGAGAGAGCCTTCGGATGACCCTTCGAGACCGCCTCGCCCCCGTCCTCGCCGGTGCGTCCGCCGCCTGCCTCCTGACCCTGGGCGGCGGCGCATTGGCCCAGGAGACGGCGGTTGACGCCATCGCCGGCAGCGCGGCTTTCGGCACGGCCAAGGCCCATCTGACCAGGGACTTCGACAAGACGGTGGCCGACATCATCACGCTGACCGAGATTCCCGCCCCGCCCTTCCAGGAGGCCGAGCGGGGCAAGGCCTACCTGGCCATGCTGCAGGCCCACGGCCTCACCGAGACCACCACCGACGCAGAGGGCAATGTGATGGGGCTGCGGCGGGGT
Organism: uncultured Caulobacteraceae bacterium; assembly: GCA_937910255.1. Classification (GTDB taxonomy): domain Bacteria; phylum Pseudomonadota; class Alphaproteobacteria; order Caulobacterales; family Caulobacteraceae; genus Phenylobacterium. Next base: position 4,478 of record CALEOQ010000067.1, read on the forward strand.
TCGGGCCCGGCCGGCGGCCCGGTGGTGGTGGTCTCCGCCCACCTCGACACCGTGTTTCCCGCTGACACCGATGTGAAGGTCCGCCGGGAAGGCACGCGGCTGATGGCGCCCGGCGTCGGCGACGACACGCGCTCCCTGGCTGTGCTGCTGGCCTATATCCGCGCCATGGACGCCGCCAAGATCGTCACCGACAAGGACATCCTGTTCGTCGGCACCGTGGGCGAAGAAGGCCCCGGCGATCTGCGCGGGGTGCGCCACCTGTTCACCGAAGGCGCCTACAAGGACCGGGTCAGCGCCTTCTTCTCCTTCGACGGCTCCGACCCGTCGCGGGTGGTGACCGGCGCGGTGGGCTCCAAGCGCTATCGAACCTTCTTCCGCGGCCCGGGCGGCCACTCCTATGGCGCCTTCGGGATCGTCAATCCCATGACCGCCATGGCTCTGGCGACGGCGGGCCTCTACCACATCGAGGTTCCGCAGACGCCGCGCGCAGATTCGACGACCTCCGTGTCGGGGACGCGGCTACGTCTCGGTTGTCCGCGTGTCATCCACCAA
>CALEOQ010000068.1 GCA_937910255.1 uncultured Caulobacteraceae bacterium
TATGTGTTCTCTTTTTTTTTTTTTTTTTCAAGCAGAAGACGGCATACGAGCTTACGACGTGACTGGAGTTCAGACGTGTGCTCTTCCGATCTTCGGCGGGTTCGGACGCGCCAAAGCCTGGCCGATCGACGACGATCATTTCGCGGTCCTGCGGCAGGGCGGCCAGCACCGGCGCCCAGTATTCGGCCCAGGACGGCGAGCCGGTCACCACCACGATCTTCCAGGGGGCCGGCGTCTCCCGCGGGGTCTCCAGGGCCGAGATCCGCCAGCCCAGGTCGCCGCCGGCCGTGAAGCTCGTCCGCCGCACCACATGCTCGGGATAGTCTTCTGAGGTGGGAACGTGCTCGGTGCGCCCGAGAACGGTTGAGGTCAGGCAGGCGAGGCCCACGCCCACCACGCCCTTGGGTCGTTTGCGCGCCACGCTTATCTTCCTTCAGTCCAGTCCATGTCGGTTGTGAAAACGCCCAAGCCCTGAGTCGGTTCGCCGACATTTTTAATTGTCATGCGCGCGCCGTCAGGCGGCCGCCCGCGTCACGGTCATCATGTAGTTCACCTCGCTGTCGCGGGAGGTGGACCACTGGCCGGTCAGGGGATTGAAGACCACGCCATAGGGACCATCCACGTCCACCGGCTCGCCCGCCAGGAAGCCGCGCAGTTCATCGGGCTTGAGGAACTTGCGCCAGTCGTGGGTGCCGGCCGGCAGCCAGCGCAGGACGTATTCAGCGCCCACCTTGGCCAGCGCCAGGGCCTTGAGCGTGCGGTTCAGGGTGGCGACGATCATGATCCCCCCCGGCGCCAGCAGCTGGGCGCAGCTGCGCAGATAGGCGCCCGGATCGGCCACGTGCTCGATCACCTCCATATTGAGGATCACATCGAACGGCGCGATCCCCTCCGCCAGCAGTTGCTCGGCGGTGGCGCAGCGATAATCGATGGCCAGCCCCTGCTCGGCCGCGTGGGTGCTGGCCGTGCCGATGTTGCGCTCCGAGGCGTCGACGCCGGTGACCTGGAACCCGAGCCGGGTCATCGGCTCCGAGAGCAGACCGCCGCCGCAGCCGATGTCCAGCAGACGCAAGCCTTCAAACGGACGCCGGGCTGTCGGATCGCGGTCGAAGCGCGCCAGGGCCTTGTCACGGATGAAGGTCAGGCGGGTGGGATTGAACCGGTGCAGCGGCGCGAACTTGCCGTGCGGGTCCCACCATTCGGCGGCGATGCGGGAGAAGCGCTCGACCTCGTCGGGATCGATGCTGGAGCGGAGATCGGGAGCGGCGGACATGAGTCACATATAGCGTCTGGCGAGGTTTGCGTAAGGCGTCCCGCCCCGCGGATCCGCGGGATCGGCGCAGCATCGCCCGTGACCTATGAATGTTACGTTGCAGCGCGGCTTGGCCATCGGTAGAAGAGCGGCCTTCTTTAGCGGGGGTCGATCCGGCGTGGCCCGTCTGGTGATGAAATTCGGCGGCACTTCGGTGGCCGACCTTGAGCGCATCCGGCGCGTCGGACGGCTCGTGGCCGCAGAGGTCGCGGCCGGCCATCGCGTGGCCGTGGTGGTCTCGGCCATGGCCGGCAAGACCAATGAGCTGGTGGCCTGGACCGATGGCGCCGGCGCGGCCGCCCAGGGCCTGGCCCCCTCGGACGACGAATACGACACCGTGGTCGCCTCGGGCGAGCAGGTGACCGCCGGCCTGCTGGCCATGACGCTGCGCAATATGGGCGTTTCGGCAAGGTCCTGGCTGGGCTGGCAGATCCCGATCATCGCCGACGACGCCCATGGCCGCGCGCGCATCGAGGACATTCCGCCCGAAAAGCTGGCCGCCGCGCTGGACTCCGGCGAGGTCGCCGTGATCGCCGGCTTCCAGGGGGTCACCCGGGACGGGCGCATCGCCACCCTGGGCCGCGGCGGCTCCGACACCAGCGCCGTGGCCATCGCCGCGGCCCTGAAGGCCGAGCGGTGCGACATCTATACCGACGTGGACGGGGTCTATACGACCGACCCGCGCATCGAGACCAAGGCCCGCAAGCTCTCCAAGATCTCCTTCGAGGAAATGCTGGAGATGGCCTCCCTCGGCGCCAAGGTGCTGCAGACGCGCTCGGTGGAGCTGGCCATGGCCCAGCACATGCCGGTGCGCGTGCTATCGAGTTTCGTAGAACCCGGAGAGGCCCCCGGTCAGGGCACCATCGTCTGCGACGAGGAGGAGATCGTGGAAAAGCGCATCGTGAGCGGCGTCGCCTATAGTCGCGACGAAGCCAAGATCAGCGTCTTCGGCCTGCCCGACCATCCCGGCGTCTCCTCGGAGATCTTCGGGCGGCTGGCCGACGCCAACGTCAATGTGGACATGATCGTCCAGAGCCACGCCCGCACCCAGGACACGGCGAACATGGAGTTCACTGTCGGCAAGCGTGACGCGGTGCGCGCCATCGAGATCATGCGCGAGGCGCAGAGCGCCATCGGCTTCGACGACGTGGCGGTGAATGAGGACGTGGCCAAGGTCTCGGTGATCGGGGTCGGCATGCGCAGCCACGCCGGCGTCGCCAAGACCATGTTCGGCGCCCTGGCGGAAAAGGGCGTCAACATCCAGGTGATCTCCACCAGCGAGATCAAGATCAGCGTGCTGATCGACGCGGCCTATACCGAACTGGCCGTCCGCGCCCTGCACGCCGCCTACGGCCTCGACAAGCTTTAGGAACGTGAGGTCTAGGCGCCGGCGGCCTCGGCCCGGGGCGTCAGCCGCCAGGCGGTGAGGATGGCCAGGGCCGCCACTGGCGTCGCCACAGCGAAGACCGCATGGGCGGCCGAGCGCGCGGTCTCGATCGTCAGACCCTCGCCGAAGCCGGCCAGATTGGCGATGGCCCCGGCCACCGCCGCGCCCGCCGCTGCGCCGGTGAAGCGCACCGTATTGATCGCCCCGCCCCCCAGACCCCGCTCTTCGGGCGGCAGGGCCGCCAGCACCATCTGGTTCATGAAGGCCGAGGACAGGCCAAAGCCGGCGCCCAGCAGGATGGCGGCCGCCAGCAGCGACCAGAGCGGCCCGTCGGTCAGCACCCAGATGAACATGGCGACGCCGAATGTGGCGCTGAGCGCGCCAGCGCGGACCATGCGGCTGCGCCAGGCGCCGGTGAGGTTGGAGACCGCCAGGGCCGCGGCCGTCCAGGCCAGGGCCTCCACGCCGACCACATAGCCGGCCGCCAGGGCCGAATAGCCCCGGGTCGCCTGCAATATGGCCGGGCCATAGACGGTGAAGCCCATGGAGGCCGCCGTCATCAGGAACATGGTGGCGAAGCCCAGGCCCGCCACCGAGCCGAGGTCGCCGGAGCTGACCGGCAGCAGACGGACCGGCGCGCGGACATCGACACGCACGCTGTAGACCAGGATGCCGAGGCCGGCGGCGACCAGCACCAGGGCCAGCATGAAGCCCCCCATCAGGTCGGCGCCGGCGATGGCCGAAACGCCAACGCCCACCAGCAGCAGTTGGCGCGCAGGGATCGCGCCGCCCTGCCCCTTCTCGCCCCGCGGCAGCAGGACCAGGGCGGCGAGCGCCACGGCCAGGGCCTGGATCACGAAGGCGCCGAAGGCCCAGCGCCAGTGGCCGGCGTCGGCGAAGACGCCCCCCAGCATGGGGCCGATCAGGGTGGCGATCCCCCAGATGCCAGTCATCACGGCATAGACCTTGGGCAGGGTCCGGTCGGGGAACAGCAGGCCCACGGCGACCGAGGCGAAGCCCGCCAGCCAGCCGCCGCCCACCCCCTGCACCAGACGTCCGATCAGGAAGGTCCAGATGTCGGGCGCCACGGCGCTCATCAGGCAGCCGGCGGCGTAGAGGGCGGCGGAGAAGGCGAAGGCCGTGCGCAGGCCGACCCGGCCGGTCAGCCAGCCGGCGCTGGCCCCGGCCACCACCGAGCCCAGCAGGAAGCCTGCCGTGGCCCAGCCGAAATAGGCGTAGCCGCCGAGATCGGCGCCGACGCTGGGCATGATGGTGGCGGTGACCAGGCTGTCGGCCGCGTGCAGCCAGACCGCCAGGCAGATGAGGATGAACTGGGCGAGGCGGCCCTCGGCCAGGACGTCTTTCCAACTGCCGGGAACGGCCACCGCGGGGGACATTTTTAACAAGCTCGAAATTGCGAAATCGACTTGACCCTGGCTATCGACGTCGCGATGGTTTCGCAACCTGATAATTGTCAAATTCCGCGAGGCCGATGCCCTCCTCCGCCGACCAGATCCTTCTGCACCTCAAGACCCGGGGCGAGACCACGACGGCGGCCCTGGCCGCGCAGCTGGGCGTCAGCCGCCAGGCCGCCCGCCAGCTCGTCGGCCATGGCCACGTGCGGGTCAACGGCAAGAAGCTTGATGTCCCGAGCTACCACTGCAAGCCCGGCGACAAGATCAAGATCGGTCCCAAGCCCTCTTCGCAGCAGCTCGGTCTCCGCATGATGGACCTCACCCAGGCCGTTCCGCTCAAGGATTGGCTGGCGGTGGACCGCGAGACTATGGAGGGCGCCGTGGCGCGCCTCCCCGAAATCGAGGACATCGATCCGCTGGTCAACGTCCAACTCATCGTCGAACTTTACTCGCGATAAGCCCTGGAAGACCCCAACTGATTTTACAGGCCTCGCAGGGATGCGGGGCTTTTTTTGCGTTCGCTGGCAGGGGCGGGACTCCAGGGCCACGGCCGCATCAATCCCCAACCGACACCTTCCCAATCACTCTCAATTTCAAAATCCAATTCCCAATGCGAGCGAGGCGTGAGCCGGACGGAGAGGCCTTTGCCGTTGCAAATCGCCAGAGGGAATGCTTTGAGGAGAACCGCTAAGAAAAAAATGGCTGACGAAAAAGAGCGCAAGACACTCGATGAACGGAACCAGATGACGGACCTGGAGAGGTTGCGCCACTCGTGTGCGCATGTGATGGCCACCGCCATCGCGAAAGATCGGAAGAGCACACGTCTGAACTCCAGTCACGTCGTAATCTCGTATGCCGTCTTCTGCTTGAAAAAAAAAATATAAAAAAAATTACGAAACATCTTAAAATTAGAGACACACAGTG
>CALEOQ010000069.1 GCA_937910255.1 uncultured Caulobacteraceae bacterium
GGCGAGCAGAGGTAGGTATATGGTATATACAAGTGGTGTGAGGTATGTTGTGTTTTTTGTTTCAAGCGGAAGACGGCATACGAGATTACGACGTGACTGGAGTTCAGACGTGTGCTCTTCCGATCTATATTGTTACTGGATGAAGTCGCTGCACACCTGGACCGCCGTCGGCGGGGGGCGTTGTTCGACGAAATCGAGGCGCTCGGCCTGCAGGCCTTCCTGACCGGAACTGACGAGCACCTATTCGAAGACCTTCGCGGCCGAGCCCAGGGCGTCCGGGTGGACGCTTCGGGCCTGGCCCTACTGGACGCGTAAGAAGAACCTCATGAGCGACGAGACCCAAGGCGCCGGCGAAACGCCGACGAGCAACGGCCAAGCCGAATATGGCGCGGAATCCATCAAGGTCCTGAAGGGCCTGGATGCGGTGCGCAAACGGCCGGGCATGTATATCGGCGACACCGACGACGGGTCTGGTCTGCACCATATGGTCTATGAGGTGGTGGACAACGCCATCGACGAAACCCTGGCCGGCTACGCCAGCCGCGTCGAGGTGATCCTCAATGGCGACGGCTCGGTCACCGTCACCGACGACGGTCGCGGCATCCCGGTGGACATGCACGAGGGTGAAGGCGTTTCGGCGGCCGAGGTCATCATGACCCAGCTGCACGCCGGCGGGAAATTCGACCAGAACAGCTACAAGGTTTCCGGCGGCCTGCACGGGGTCGGCGTCTCGGTGGTCAACGCCCTGTCGGACTGGCTGAAGCTGAAGATCTATCGCGGCGGCAAGGCCTATGAGATCGAATTCCGCCGCGGCGACACGGTCTCGCCCCTGGTGGAGACCGGCGAGGCGCCGATGCGCGAGAACGGCCTGCCGCTCTCGGGCACCGAACTGACCTTCTATCCCTCCACCAGCACCTTCGCCTTCATCGATTTCGACCGGAAGACCCTGGAGCACCGCCTGCGCGAGCTGGCCTTCCTGAATTCCGGCGTCACCATCTGGCTGAAGGACTTCCGCGGGGCCGAGCCCTTCGAGGAGGTCATGGCCTATGAAGGCGGCATCGAGGCCTTCGTGCGCCACCTGGACAAGGCCAAGACCCCGCTGATCCGTGATCCCATCGTCATCCGTGGCCGCCGCGAAAACGTCGAGATCGACCTGTCGCTGTGGTGGAACGACGGCTTCCACGAGAACGTGCTCTGCTTCACCAACAACATCCCGCAGAAGGACGGCGGCACCCACCTGGCGGCCTTCCGTTCGGCCATGACCCGGCTGATCACCTCCTATGCGGAAAGCTCCGGCGCCACCAAGCGCGAGAAGGTCTCCCTGTCAGGGGAAGACGCCCGCGAAGGCCTCACCTGCGTCCTGTCGGTCAAGGTGCCCGATCCCAAGTTCTCGTCCCAGACCAAGGACAAGCTGGTGTCGTCCGAGGTGCGCCCGGCCGTCGAAGGCCTGGTGTCTGAGGGCCTCTCGACCTGGTTCGAGGAGCACCCGAACGAGGCCAAGATCATCATTCAGAAGATCGCCGAGGCCGCCGCCGCCCGCGAGGCGGCCCGCAAGGCCCGCGACCTGACAAGGCGCAAGTCGGCGCTGGACATCACCTCCCTGCCCGGCAAGCTCGCCGACTGTTCGGAGAAGGATCCGGCCAAGTCCGAAATCTTCCTGGTGGAGGGCGACTCCGCCGGCGGCTCGGCCAAGCAGGCCCGCAACCGGGACAATCAGGCTGTCCTGCCCCTGCGCGGCAAGATCCTCAACGTCGAGCGCGCCCGCTTCGACAAGATGCTGTCCTCCGACCAGATCGGCACCCTGATCACCGCGCTCGGCGCCGGCATCGGCCGCGACGACTTCAACATCGACAAGATCCGCTACCACAAGATCGTCATCATGACCGACGCCGACGTGGACGGCGCCCACATCCGCACCCTGCTGCTGACCTTCTTCTATCGGCAGATGCCGCAGGTGATCGAGCGGGGCTATCTCTATATCGCCCAGCCGCCCCTCTATAAGGCGACCAAGGGCAAGTCGGTCCGCTACCTCAAGGACGATTTCGAGCTTGAGGCCTTCCTGGTCAATGAGGGCGTCGATGGCGCCACCCTGACCCTGGCCACCGGCGAGCAGCTGGCCGGCCCCGACCTGCACGCCCTGGTCCAGACCGCCCGCGGCGCCAAGGCCAATGTGGATCGCCTGTCCTCCCGCGCGCCGGCCTTCGCCATCGAACAGGCGGCCCTGGCCGGCCTGCTGGGCGAGAACGGCGACCTGGACGCCGCCGCCAAGCGCCTGAACCTCTATGCCGAGGAGGGCGACGGCCCCTGGAGCGGCGAAACCGCGGCCACCGGCGGCTATGTGTTCAGCCGCGTCCGCCGTGGCGTGTCCGAGCGCGTTGTGCTGGACGACCTGTTGCTGCACGCCGCCGACGCCCTGCGTCTGGCCGAACGCGCCGCGAGCATTGCGGAGACCTTCGCCGCCCCGGCCAGCTTCGCCCGGCGGGACAAGGTGACCACGGTTCGTGGGCCGCTGGACCTGTTCAACGCCGTCATGGAAGCCGGCCGCCGGGGCCTGGCCATCCAGCGCTATAAGGGCCTGGGCGAGATGAACCCCGACCAGCTGTGGGAGACCACCCTGGACGTGGAGGCCCGCACCCTGCTGCAGGTCAAGGTGGCCCATGCCGACGACGCCGACGGCATGTTCACCCGCCTGATGGGCGATCTGGTAGAGCCCCGCCGGGAGTTCATCCAGGAAAACGCCCTGGACGCCGAGGTGGACGTCTAAGCCTTCCCAGGCCTGGACAGGCCGCGCCAACTCCTGAACTCTTCGGCCCTTGAGGAAACAAGAGCCGGAAACCGGCAGGGAGTTGGGCCATGGCCTTCACCGAATATGCCGAGCACGACGGCCTGGGGCTCGCCGCCCTGGTCGCCAAGGGCGATGTCAGCCCCGTCGAACTGGTCGAGGCCGCCATCGAGCGGATCGAGCGCCACAACGGGGTCCTGAACGCCGTCGTCCACAAGGCCTATGACGAGGCGCGGACCACCGCCGCCGGCGACCTGCCGGACGGGCCGTTCAAGGGCGTGCCCTTCCTGATCAAGGACCTGGGCGCCCAGGTGCAGGGCTGGCCCCGGACGTCTGGCAGCCGCTTCGCCCAGGTGGCCGCCGATGACGCCGACAGCGAGCTGGTCGCCCGCTATCGCGCCGCGGGCGTCGTCCTGCTGGGCAAGTCCAATACGCCGGAGTTCGGCATTCCCGGCGTGACCAATTCCGACCAGCTGGGCGCCTGCCGCAATCCCTGGAACCCTGACCACATCTCCGGCGGCTCGTCCGGCGGCGCGGCCTCGGCCACGGCGGCCGGCATGGTGCCCCTGGCCCACGCCAGCGACGGCCTGGGCTCGATCCGCATTCCCGCCGCCTGCTGCGGCCTGGTGGGCATGAAGATCACCCGTGATCGGACCCCGATCTGCGAGGTGGTGGACGGCGCCCTGGGCTTCTCGGTCCACCATGTGGTCAGCCGCACCGTGCGCGACTCCGCCGCCATGCTGGACGCCACCGGCTACGCCCAGGTCGGCGATCCCTTCCAGGCGCCGGCCAAGGACGGCCCCTATCTGGCCGAGGTGGAAAAGAGCCCCGGACGCCTGCGCATCGCCTGGTCAGCCGAGACCCCCAGCGGCCGGCCGGTCCCCGAGGCGATGCTGGGCCACCTGCTGCGCACCGTCGAGCTGTTGAAAGGCCTCGGCCACGAGGTGTTCGAGCAGGGCTTAGGCATCGACTACCGGCTGCTCTACCGCGCCCAGGGCCTGGCCAGCGCCTCGAACTTCTCGGCCAATGTGGCCCGCTGGGTGGAGAAGCTGGGCCGCGAGCCCGGTCCCGACGAACTCGGCCCCCTGGCCCGGCGGGGCTATGAGGCCGGGACGCGGTTGAACGGCCAGCAGGCCTTCTGGGGCTTCCAGCAGCTGCGGGTGATGAACCGCCAGATCCTCTCGGCCTTCGAGGACTTCGACGTCTATCTGACCCCGGTGATGAGCACGCCGGCGCCGCCGATCGACTGGCTAAACCCGAACATGGACGACACCCGCGAGTTCGACAAACGTCAGGCGGCCACCTACGGGACCACGCCGCCGGCCAACTTCACCGGCCAGCCCTCCCTGTCGCTGCCGCTCTGGCAATCGGAGGACGGCCTGCCGGTGGGCATGATGTTCACCGGCCGCTTCGCCGACGAGGCCACCCTCTATCGCCTGGCCGGCCAGCTCGAGAAGGAACAGCCCTGGAAGGACCGTCGCCCGCCGATCTGGAACTGAACCGGCCCGGCCTAAGGTCGGTTCAGTAGACGATGCCGAGCTTGGCCATCATCAGGGCCAGGCTCGCAAAGACCACCGCTGCGGCCACTTCGTACCACTTGAAGCGCGGCCCACTTGGCGAACGCATTCTCATAATCTCCCCCCCGGGATTTGAGCTGAATGTTGAGAGCCCGGCGGCTCAATAGTAGGGCGCAGGCGGGCGCTTGCCGGGCCAGGTGAGATAGCCGCCGGCGTCGCGGCCGGCGGCCTGGACGCGGGGACCGCCGCAGCAGGGGCCGGCCGCCACGCCCTGGACGTAGCCGCTCGACTGCTGGGAATAGCTGCGGTGCTCGCTATAGGCGTCGTACTGCTCCACCCGGCCGCTCACATAGGGCGGCGGCGGGGGCGGCGGCGCATAGGCGTAGCGCTGCTCTTCATGGCGGCGCGCCTGATGCTGCTCCTGATACTGGCCCTGGTATTGTTCCTGATAGCCGCCGGCGTACGACTCCTGGCGATGCTCATAGCCCCCGCGGGTGGCGATGTCGGGGCCCTGGTAGCGGCGGTAGCCCTCGCCCTGCGACGGCGCAGGACCGCGGTCGGCATACGCCCGCGGCGGGGCTGGCGCACGGGGCGCCGGCGTCGCGCGGGCCGGCCGGGTGGGCGGGGACGGCAGGAGGTCGGGGAGGGGGAGCGGGGAGGTCCCGGGGGCCGGCTCACCCACAAAAAAAAAACCAGACACACAACACCAGCCCGTACATCTCTCCCGCCCGGACCGC
>CALEOQ010000070.1 GCA_937910255.1 uncultured Caulobacteraceae bacterium
AGATGCCGCTCAGCAGCACGCCCACCAGCACGCCGCGGGCCAGGTCGTGGGTGGCGACCACCACGACCACCGTGGCGACCATCACCACCGACGAGGACCAGGGGTGGCTGCGCAGATTGCGGATCGAGTCCCAGTTGAAGGTGCCGATGGAGACCATGATCATCACCGCCACCAGGGCGGCCATGGGAATCTGGGCGACCCAGGGGCCCAGCACCACGATCAGGAACAGCAGGAACGACCCCGCCACCAGGGCCGAGAGCCGGCCCCGGCCGCCGGATTTCACATTGATCACCGACTGGCCGATCATGGCGCAGCCGCCCATGCCGCCGAGGAAGCCCGTCGCGACGTTGGCGATCCCCTGGCCGCGGCACTCCCGGTTCTTGTCCGAGCCGGTGTCGGTCAGGTCATCGATGATGGTGGCGGTCAGCAGGCTCTCCAGCAGGCCGACCACGGCCATGGTCGCCGCATAGGGCAGGATGATCTGCAGGGTCTCCAGCGTCAGCGGGACCTGCGGCAGGTGGAGGAAGGGAACCCCGGTGGGCAGCTCGCCCAGGTCGCCGACCCGGCGGACGTCGAGGCCCAGATAGATGGCCAGGCCTGAGAGCAGCACGATGGCCACGAGCGGCGAGGGGACGACCCGGGTCAGGCGGGGGAAGAGGTAGATGATCCCCAGGCCCGCGGCGACCATGGCGTAGGTCTGCCACCCCATGCCGATCAGCTCGGGCAGCTGGGCCATGAAGATCAGGATGGCCAGGGCGTTGACGAAGCCGGTGATCACCGAGCGCGACACATAGCGCATCAGCCCGCCCAGCCTGGCGAGACCTGCGCCGACCTGGAAAATCCCCATCAGCACCGTGGCGGCGAACAGGTACTCCACCCCGTGGTCGCGCACGAGGTCGCCCACCAGCAGGGCGATGGCCGCCGTCGCCGCCGAGATCATGCCCGGCCGACCGCCGGCGAAGGCGATGATCACCGCGATGGAGAAGGAGGCGTAGAGGCCGACCCGGGGGTCGACGCCGGCGATCACCGAAAAGCCGATGGCCTCCGGGATCAGCGCCAGGGCCACCACGATTCCGGCCAGGACGTCGCCGCGCACATTGGACAGCCAATCGCGCCGCAGATTAGCGAGCAGGGTCATAGGTTGGGATCAGTCGTTCTACGGGCCCGGGCGGACATGCGCCTCAGACGAGCCGTCAGTTGTCCGGGGGATAGGCGCCCGGCCGAGCCACCCGGTCACAGCCAGGTCCGTCGATGGGGCGGCTATGCCTTGGCTGGGCGGCGATTGCAACCGCAGGGCCGCTGTATGCAGGATCAAAGCTGTGGCGGCGCCCAGAAAAGGCGAAGGCCCGCAGCGTTAACTGCGGGCCTCCATGGTGGAGCTAAGCGGAGTCGAACCGCTGACCTCTTGAATGCCATTCAAGCGCTCTACCAGCTGAGCTATAGCCCCAGGTCCTGGGTTCTTCGGGCGGGCTTGCCCTCCCGAAGAGGCGCGGAACCTAGTCAAAGGTCTGACTGCGATCAAGCACCATTTTCAGGGCTTTTCGTCGCGACCTTAATCTTCGTCCGGTTCGGGGATTCCATCGATGTCGGAGTCGTCGAAATCTTCTTCCTCTTCCTCGAGGAAGGGCACGGCTTCGTCCTCGTCGTCGTCGTCGAGGTCGTCGTCATCGAGATCGGCCAGATCGGGATCGGGCGTCTTCTTCTTGGCGACCCGTTCGACCGGCTCGGCGTCCTCGTCCTCGTCATCCTCGACGACGGTGTCTTCGATATCCTCGTCGATCTCGGGGGCGTCGGCCTCTTCGTCCTCGTCCTCGTCGTCATCGGCGCTGCGGGCCTTGACCTTGTCTTCGACCTCGGCCTCCGGCTCAGGGGCCGGGGCGCGGCCACGAACCCGACGGCTCTTGACCGCCTCGTCCGGGTCGAATTCGGTCTGACACTTCGGGCACACGGCCGGGCGCTTGGTCAGATCGTAAAACTTGGCCTGGCAGTTTGGGCAAACCTGCTTGGCGCCCAACTCTGGATTTGCCACGTGGGCGATCCCCTACAGAGTGCGGTTTGTCGGAAGCCGGCTCCCTTGCCACGCGCCAGAGCGGCTGTCAAAAGCAAAGCCCCACGGAACACCTGAAGGCCCTGAGGAGGCGTCTTATTTCATGACGGCGGCAGGACTGACCGCGACGCGCGGCGGCCCGCTGCGGGGCCGTGTGCGCGCTCCGGGCGACAAGTCGATTTCCCATCGTTCCCTGATCCTCGGCGCCATGGCGACCGGGACCACCGAAATCTCCGGCCTGCTGGAGGGCGAGGACGTCAAGCGCACGGCCCAGGCGATGGTCGCCTTCGGGGCCGAGGTCGAGCGCCTGGGCGACGGCGCCTGGCGGGTGGTCGGCCAGGGCGGCTTCGCCGAACCGGCCGACGTGATCGATTGCGGCAACGCCGGCACCGGGGTGCGGCTGATCATGGGGGCGGCGGCGGGCTTCGACCTCAGCGCCACCTTCACCGGCGACGCCTCCCTGCGGGGCCGGCCGATGAACCGGGTGCTCAAGCCGCTCGGCGAGATGGGCGCGACGTGGATCGCCCGGTCCGGCGGCCGGCTGCCGCTCACCTTGCGGGGCGGGAACCTGAAGACCATCGCCTACCGGCTGCCCGAGCCCTCGGCCCAGGTGAAGTCGGCGGTGCTGCTGGCCGGCCTGCATGCGGCGAGCGGCGCCCAGGTGATCGAGCCGGAGGCTACCCGGGACCATACCGAGCGGATGCTGCGGGCCTTCGGCGCCCAGGTGGAGGTCGAGCTGATGGCCGACGGGGCCCGGAAGATCACCGTGGCCGGCGGCCAGGCCCTGAGCGGGGCTGCGGTCAAGGTGCCCGGGGATCCGTCCTCGGCCGCCTTCCCCCTGGTGGCGGCCCTGATCACCCCCGGATCGGAGGTGACGGTCGAGGGCGTGCTGCTCAACCCCCTGCGCGCGGCCCTGTTTCTCACCCTGCAGGAGATGGGCGCCGACCTGGTGATCGAAAATGTCCGCGACGAGGGCGGCGACCAGGTGGGCGACGTCACCGCCCGCTGCTCGGCCCTGCGCGGCGTGGTCGTGCCGCCGGAGCGGGCGCCGGCCATGATCGACGAATATCCTATCCTGGCCATCGCCGCGGCCTGCGCCGAAGGTCAGACGGTGATGCGCGGCATCGGCGAGATGCGGGTCAAGGAGAGCGACCGCATCGCCCTGACCGCCGCGGGCCTCGCCGCCTGTGGCGTGGGCGTGGAGGAAGAGCCGGAGGGCCTGATCGTCAACGGGACCGTGCGGGCCAATCATCCGGTGGCCGGCGGGGCGCGGGTGACCACCCACGGGGACCATCGGATCGCCATGGCCCATCTGATCCTGGGCCTGGCCGCCGATCGCCCGGTCAGCGTCGATGAGCCGGGCATGATCGCCACCAGCTTCCCGGGCTTCGTGGAGATGATGCGCGGCCTGGGCGGCCAGATCGAGACCGCCGAGCTTAGCCCCGCATGAGCGGCGCCCAGGTCATCACCGTCGATGGGCCGGCCGCCTCGGGCAAGGGGACCATCGCCGCGGGCCTCGGCCGCCAGTTCGGCCTGCCGGTGCTGGACTCCGGCCTGCTCTATCGCGCCGTCGGCGTGCTGCTGGAGCGGGAGGGGGGCGATCTGGATGACGCCGCCGCCGCCGCCGCCGTGGCCGGGCGCCTGACCGCCGAGATCCTGGCCAACCCCGCCTTCCGCACCCGCGGCGCGGGCGAGGCCGCCAGCCGGGTGGCCATCCATCCGCAGGTGCGCGACGTGCTCTTGAAGTTGCAGCGGGCCTTCGCCGGACAGGCGGGTGGGGCCGTGCTGGACGGGCGCGACATGGGCACGGTCATCTGCCCAGACGCCGGCGCCAAACTCTATGTCACCGCCAGGCCGGAGGTCCGCGCCGAGCGCCGCTGGCGCCAGCTCACCGGCCAGGGCGAGGCGGTCAGCCTGGACGAGGTGCTGGCCGATATCCATCGCCGGGACGCCCGGGACTCCGGCCGGGAGGCCGCGCCCATGCGGCCGGCGGCCGACGCGGCCTTGCTGGATACCTCCGAAATGACTATAGAGCAGGCCGCCGATGCGGCCCGCCGCATCGTCGAGGCGGCGCGCGCCCGCCAGGCTCCCTGAACCGGAAGACTGGCCGAGCAAATCCAACCGCGCCTTTTCCTCGTACGGCTGCGGGCAAATTCATGTCGTGAGGCTCGCCTCACGTTTTCGGTTGCAACCCCTAACCTGACGTCAGGACTCCGTCCTTGGACCGTGCGCGGCCAGGCGCCCGGCGTCAATTCGAACGAAAGAACACTATGGCTGACGATATGAGCCTCTCCCCCTCCCGCGACGACTTCGCCGCCCTGCTCGACGAGTCGCTTGGCGGCCGCGACTTCATGGAAGGCACCGTGGTCAAGGGCCAGGTGGTGGGCGTCGAGAAGGACTTCGCCATCATCGATGTGGGCCTCAAGACCGAGGGCCGGGTCCTGATGAAGGAGTTCACCCAGGACGACGGCACCCTGACCCTGAAGGTCGGCGACACCGTCGAGGTCTTCCTTGAGCGCGTCGAAAACGCCATGGGCGAGGCGGTCATCAGCCGCGACAAGGCCCGTCGCGAAGAGGCCTGGACCCGTCTGGAAGGCGTCTACGCCCAGAACGAGCCGGTCATGGGCTCCATCGTCGGCCGCGTGAAGGGCGGCTTCACCGTCGATCTCGGCGGCGCCTCGGCCTTCCTGCCGGGCAGCCAGGTCGATATCCGCCCCGTGCGCGACGTCGGCCCGCTGATGGGCAAGGAACAGCCCTTCGCCATCCTGAAGATGGACCGTCCGCGCGGCAACATCGTCGTGTCGCGTCGCGCCATCCTGGAAGAAGCCCGCGCCGAACAGCGCACGGAACTGGTCAGATCGGAAGAGCACACGTCTGAACTCCAGTCACGTCGTAATCTCGTATGCCGTCTTCTGCTTGAAAAAAAAAAAAGCACGTACAACCTCCCCACACTCCCACCGCACACTATCGCCCTCCTCCTCTCGACCCCCTCC
>CALEOQ010000071.1 GCA_937910255.1 uncultured Caulobacteraceae bacterium
GATGAGCAGGTGATGTCGGAGGGTGAGCACGTGGGGTGTTTTGTTTGTAAATGGTACGGCGGCCACCGAGGTCTGCACTCTGACCGTACGCGACGCTCTTGCGATCTCGTGATCGATGCCCAGCGGCGGGAGGCCGAAGCATTCGTGCGGGAGGTGCTAACGGCGCCCCGGCAGGCCGGAGGCGAAGTCGTTCTCGGTCCGGTGTACTTCTCCATCGAGGCGCCGGACCCGATGCCGTTCCCATCGATGTCGAGCGACGCCGTGAGTTGGGCCGAGGCCTATTTCGCGATGTATTCTAGTGCTTCGCGCGAAATGGGCCTGCCCCATGGAACGGGCCTCCTGCTCGCCGCCTATGAACTGGCTGCGCAGGACCCAAACGCCTTCGCCGCAATAGAGGACTTCGACACGCACCTAGACGCAGCGGCAAAGGACGGCGGACTGGCGTCGCCTATGACTCCGTTGGTCCGGGAGAAGGTGCGGCAGACGTTCGCGGCCGCCGCCCTGGTCGTCGAGCGCTACAAAGAAGCGGAACGCCGTCGGGCCGCCGCAATTCTCGCCGCCGTGAACGCCAATCCCAGCGCAGTACGTGTTGAAGTGGGCTACCAGCGCCGACCCGGCGATGTGACGCTTAGTGCAGCGCTGAAGGCGTTTAAGGCCGAGCGGGCGGCGAGGCTCGGGGATGAAGACACTGAGAAGGACATTGGGCACATTGTTCGTGCCCTCGAAGAACTAGTGGGTGCAGACAAGCCGATTCGCGCGGTTAGTCGCGATGAGTGCACCCAGGTTCGAGACCTCCTTAGGAGGATGCCGGCGAACGCGTCGAAAATTTACCCTGGCCTGCCTTTGGCGGAGGCGGCGGATCGGGCGGCGCGAGATCGAGCCGCTTTTCTGGAGAAGGCGCGGGTGCAGGGTTTGGAGACTGACGCCCGCGACGTGCGGCCGAAGCTCATGGCACCTGGGACGGTCGCATCTTATGTGAACAGCCTGTCGGCGTTCTTCAACTGGTCTGTAGAGCGCGGACTCGTCGATTCAAACCCTGCGCGTGGACTCGGGGGGGCAGGGCGCAATTCGAAGCAGGTCCAGCGCCGCGCATTCACAAAGGCGGAGCTGGAGCGCGTCTTCTCAGGTCTTGAAGGCGAGCGCGCGGCTGGCGCGGCGAAATTTTGGGTCCCCGCGATCCTCGTGTTTTCCGGCTGCCGTCTGAACGAGATCTGTCAGTTACACACCGCCGATGTGAAGAAACTCGACGGCATTACTTACTTCGATTTGACCCTCTTCGATGAGACCGGTCGGCGGGTCGAGGAGAAAAGGCTGAAGACGGAAGCGTCTCAGCGTTGTGTGCCTGTGCATCCGGAACTTATCGCCGCAGGTTTTCTCGACTTTGTCGCCCGGCGTCGGCGGGAGGGGGCCAAACGATTGTTCCCCGAACTAAAGGCGCGGCGAGGATACTATTCTGACGACTTGTCGAAGTGGTGGGGCCGGTGGTGCGACCGCTGCAAGCTGACTGATCCCGCGCTGACGCTACACAGCCACCGCCACGCGCTCAGAGATGCTGGACGGGCGGCGCGCGTTCCAACGGAAATCGTCGAGGCTATCGGTGGGTGGACGACCGAAAGCGTGGGCGCCAACTACGGTGATAGGGTCTCGGTGGCAAAGCTGCGCGAAAACTTGGAGCACTTGAAGATCATGCCACTTGGAAGCGGGTTCACGCTGGGGCCGCCGCCGAGACAAGACGACTTTGCACACGCATTGTAGCGCGGGGGGCGGCTAGGAGTGGCCGGCAAAACCAACCGCTTGTCGGGGAACCGGAATGAGTAGGAAGAGTGGGCCGGAGCGCCCACCCATGACGCGCTCGGAAGTGATGGCGCGCGTCCGCTCGACAGGAAGCCGTCCGGAGATGGCGGTTCGACGGTTGGTGCACGCCTCGGGGTATCGGTACCGCCTTCATGGCAAGAGACTTCCCGGTAGACCGGATCTGGTGTTTGGTCCCCGCCACAAAGTGATTTTCGTTCATGGGTGCTTCTGGCACGGGCACGATTGCAAGCTCGGAAACCGCCGACCCAAGACCAGAACTGAGTTTTGGAATCCGAAGATCGACCGCAACATCCAGCGAGACGCGGAAACGATTCGAGTGCTTAGCGAGGCTGGTTGGGCCTCCCTGGTCATTTGGGAGTGCCAGGTTGCGGGCCATGAGGAATTGCGGAGTCGGATCGCCGAGTTTCTTGGGCCTCCTGGGTCCGGAACCATCGCGTCGGCCCAAGGGGTCGAAAGGAACTAGTAAATGCTAAAGTGCCTGGAACTGTTCGCTGGTGCCGGCGGCCTCGCCATGGGCGCGTCCCTGGCCGGATTTGAGCATGTCGGGGTCGTGGAATGGGATCGCTGGGCTTGCGACACGATCCGGGAGAACCAACGCCGAGGCCACCCGGTGGTCCAAGGGTGGCCGCTCTACGAAGGTGATGTTCGTCACTATGATCTAGGTGACATTCCGGGTGATCTAGACCTAGTGGCAGGCGGCCCACCCTGTCAGCCGTTCTCTATGGGCGGCAAGCACCGCGCGTTCGATGATGTGCGAGACATGTTCCCCGCGACGGTCGAGGTCATCCGAACGACGCGACCTAAAGCCTTCATTATTGAGAACGTTAAGGGCCTGACCCGAGCGGCGTTCGCGAACTACTTCGCATACATCCAGCTTCAGCTGTCGTTTCCCGAAGTCACGCGCCACACGGACGAATCGTGGATCGACCATCTGGCGCGGCTAGAGCGGGAGAAGACGTCGGGAGTGCTTCGGGGCCTCACCTACGACGTGGTGACCCGGCTGGTGAATGCCGCTGATTACGGCGTGCCTCAAAAGCGGGAGCGTGTGTTTTTCGTTGGTTTCCGCCACGACATCGCGGCGACTTGGTCATTCCCTGAGGAGACCCACTCGCGGGATGCGCTGGTAGCGGACCAGTTTGTCACTGGCGAGTACTGGGACCGCCACAAGGTCCCGAAGAAAGACCGTCCGTCGGCTCACTCCACTTCGGCAGCGGTCGGCCGGCTCAGGGGCCGCAACGCGCCTGTGGATAGTTTGCCTTGGCGCACGGTGCGCGACGCTCTTGTGGGTCTGCCGAACCCAGAGATCACGCCGGGGATACACCTTAACCACCGGTATCAACCCGGTGCCCGCGCCTATCACGGACATACGGGGAGCCCCCTGGACCTGCCGGCTAAGACGCTTAAGGCGGGGGATCATGGCGTCCCCGGCGGCGAGAATATGATGGTGAAGCCAGATGGCTCCGTCAGGTACTTCACGGCCCGAGAGAGCGCGCGGCTCCAGACTTTTCCCGATGGCTACGTCTTCCACGGATCGTGGAGCGAGATCATGCGCCAGTTGGGGAACGCTGTACCTGTGACTCTCGCCGAGGTCGTGTGCTGCTCGGTCGCGGAAGCGCTCGTATCGACAGCAATGACGCAGGCCGTGCCGGCGGGCCGAGCGTGAGCGAGACGCCTTACAACCCCCTCGATACTAAGAACCTTGGTGCAAGTGTTGCCGAGGCATTGTTGGAGCGCGCACCGCAGTCTCTTGGTGAGCTTCAGCCGTTCAATGGTGCTGGAATCTACGCGCTCTATTATGTCGGCGAGGCGCCGATTTATGCCCCCATCGCCGAGGCAAATTTGGGCGGGCAGTGGCGGTGGCCAATCTATGTCGGCAAAGCCGTGCCGTCGGGCGCGCGCAAGGCCATGAGTACCGGCGCGACTGGTCGGTGGCTCTTCAACAGGCTGAGGGAGCATGCCGAAAGCGTGCAAGCCGCCGAGAATCTGCGCGTCGAGGATTTCTATTGCCGGTATCTCGTTGTCGAGGACATCTGGATCCCCTTGGGCGAGAGCCTGCTCATCGCGAAGTTCACTCCGGTATGGAACAGGATGCTGGACGGCTTCGGGAACCACGACCCGGGCTCCGGCCGATACAATGGTTTGAGGCCTCGGTGGGACGTACTGCACCCCGGTCGGAGTTGGGCTGAGAAATGTAGGGAGCGGCCGGAGCCAGCGGAACTGATAGCGTCAGAAATTGAAGCTCACCTGCGGACCGCGCCGCGTCCGCCGCAGCATCCCCGCATTCTGCTGGAGGTCCCGGAGAACCCGATAATTGACTCCGGCGAGGACGAGTAGGGCGCTCCGCACCAAGAGATTGCTGTCCCCGCGCTTGCTCAACCCCCAGTTATAGCTACGCTGCGGTGAAGCTAAGGGGGAGAGTATGGCACGTGATTCAAAGACCGAAGTCGCTGCGGTAAATCTACGGATTCCTAGCGTCAAGCGGCGCAACTACGCAGCTCTTTTGCAGCTGCTATACGACCAGCGAACCCCCATCCAAATATACGGTGATAGCCATCTGGTGATCACGCACTTTGACCCAGAGAGCAATCTCGGGGTGTTTTCTAAGTATACGGAGATCGAAATCGATGGAAATTGGTTCGATATAGAAAAGCTGGGCGAAGCGTCTCCTGAGGATGTTGGGAAAATTGCGATACCAGCAAAACTGAAGCCCAACTTTTCACAGTTCTATTTCACTCTGGACGAAAAACTTCATGCAGTGGCGTTCGAGGTGTATTCAGATTCAAAATCCCTAAGCCTCAAGGGGGTGGCGCGCTACTTCGAGAAGAGCTTGGCCGAAAAGGCAGTTAGAGACCAGTTTGGCCGCGTAGAGTCTACTATTGTTAGTAGTTATCAAGGGGCAAGGAAGCTCCTTCAGTTGCCTGATATCAAAGAAGTTCGCATTATTATTCGGCGCCCTAATTCGGACGACATCAGTGATGACCTTGCTGCGGTGATGGAGGAGCGGCTTAGCCAACAGAATGCGGACGAATACGAAGAGATATTGAAAGCTAAGGGTCCCGAGGCTTTGAAGCCTAACAGCAGGACGAAAGAGCTGGCTACGGTGGCCGCCGAGAATGGGGACGTGGTAGTCCAGAGCGTCGTCAATGGGGTACGAACGCGCCACCGGTCGTCAGATCGGAAGAGCACACGTCTGAACTCCAGGCACGTCGAAATCCCGTATGCAC
>CALEOQ010000072.1 GCA_937910255.1 uncultured Caulobacteraceae bacterium
TCTGCGAAGCCCTGGTCGGGGGGAACGTGGCTTTAGTCTTCAGGGCGACCGCGACCCAGGGGGCCCGTTGGCTGGAGCGCCGCGGCGCGGTGGCGGGCTTGTTCCTGGTCGGCTATGCGGTGTTCCGCACCCTGGTGGAGCAGGTGCGCGAGCCTGACAGTTACATGCCCGACTTCCCGCTGGGCCTGACCATGGGGATGATGCTCAGCCTGCCCATGCTGCTGGGCGGCGCCTTCCTGATTTGGCGTGGCCTGAACGAGCCGGTTCCGCCGGCGGCCGCCGCCGAGCCCGCCGTCGAATCGCCCGCCCCGCCGCCGCCGGTGGGGGAGGATCCCAAGGATGACCCCTTCCGCATCCGCCCGGCTCCCGGCGCCGATGGACCTGCGTGAACGCCTGGCGGCGCAGATCGCCGCCACCGGACCGCTGACCCTGGCCCAGTACACGACCATCTGCCTGCATGATCCGCAGGCGGGCTACTACGCCACAAGGCCGGGGCTGGGGGCGGCCGGCGACTTCATCACCGCCCCGCTGGTCAGCCAGATGTTCGGCGAGCTGATCGGCCTTTGGACGGCCGCCTGCTGGCGGGCCATGGGATCGCCCGCGCCCTTTCGGCTGGTGGAGATGGGCCCCGGCGACGGAACCCTGATGAGCGACCTGTTGCGGGCCGGACGGGCGGTCCCGGGTTTTGTCGAGGCCGCCGAGCTCTGGCTGGTCGAGGTCTCGGCGCCCCTGCGAACGCTGCAGGCCGAGCGCCTAGGGCAAGCTGCGCCACAGTGGGCCGACAGCCTGGACGCCGTGCCGGACGGCGCGCCGATGATCCTGGTGGCCAATGAGCTGCTGGACTGCCTGCCGACCCAACAGTTCGTGCGCACCGAGAAGGGCTGGGCCGAGCGGATGGTCGGGCTGAACGAAGCCGGCGAGCTCATCTTCGGCCTCTCCGCCGCCCTGCCTCCCGACGGCCGCCACGGCGAGGTGGGCGCGGTGTTCGAAACCTCGCCGGCCCAGGCGGCCCTGGGCGCGCAGATCGGCGCCCGGCTGGCCGCCGATGGCGGCGCGGCCCTGCTGATCGATTATGGCCCGGCGGCCGGCGAGGCCGGCGGCGACACCTTTCAGGCGCTCAAGGGCCACGAAAAGGTCGATCCCCTGGCCTGTCCTGGCCAAGCGGACCTGACCTTCCACGCCGACTTTGCAGGCGTGGCCCAGGCGGCCCAGGCCGAAGGCGCCAGGGCCGCCCCCCTGCTGACCCAGGCGGCGTTTCTGGGCCGCATGGGGATCGAGGCCCGGGCCCAGGCCCTGGCCACAGCCCGACCCGAACGCGCCGCCCAGATCGGGCGGCAGTTCGACCGCCTGACCGCCCAGGACCAGATGGGCGCCCTCTTCAAGGTCCTGTGCCTGCATGGGCCAGGCCTTGTCCCTCCAGCCTTCAAGGCGGACTGATCATGACCGACATCGCCACCACCCTGCCGGTGATCACCTCGCCCCTGCTGGAGGCCGCCGGGGTGCGCCACGCCTTCTTCACCCGCCAGGGCGGGGTCTCCACCGGACTCTATACGTCCCTGAACGTAGGGCCAGGATCGGGCGACTCGCCGGAGGACGTGGCCGAGAACCGGCGCCGGGCCGCCGCCTGGTTCGACCTTCCCCACGAGGCGCTCAACACCTGCCATCAGGTCCATTCCGCCCGCGCCGAGATCGCCGAGCGCCCCTGGGGCGCGGCCCGGCCGGAGGCGGACGCCGTGGTCACCCGGACCCCCGGCCTGATCTGCGGCGCCCTGGCCGCCGACTGCGCCCCCATCCTGATGGCCGACAAGGCCGCCGGCGTCGTCGCCGCAGCCCATGCCGGCTGGAAGGGCGCCCTGGGCGGCGTGGTCGCCGATGCGGTCGCCAAGATGGAGCGCCTGGGCGCGCGGCGGGAAAACATCCTGGCCGCCGTCGGCCCCTGCATCGGGCCGAACTCCTATGAGGTGGGGCTGGAGTTCCTCGAACAGTTCACGGCGGCCGACGGGGCCAACGAAAGGTTCTTCGGGCCGGGCAAGACATCGGACAAGCGCATATTCGACCTGCCGGCCTTTGTCCTGGCCCAGATCGCCGCCGCAGGTGTGGTCCAGCGCCAATGGATTGGCCGCGACACCTGCGCTGAGCCGGACCATTTCTTCTCCAACCGGCGCGCCTTCCACCTGGGCGAGGGCGACTATGGGCGGCTGCTGTCGGCCATCGTCCTATAGAGCGGCGTCGCCAGGGGTTGCCGCGGGTCGGCCCCCTGGATTAAAGCCCGGCTGACCGACGCGGACCGACCTCGGGAGAATCCATGAAGCTGCTGGCGGGCAATTCAAACCAGGCTCTCGCCCAGGCCGTCTCCGACCATCTCGACATCCCCCTGACCAAGGCCCAGGTGAAGCGGTTCGCCGACAACGAGGTCTGGGTGACCATCGACGAGAATGTCCGCGGCGAGGATGTCTTCGTCATCCAGTCGACCAGCTACCCCACCAACGACAATCTGATGGAGCTGCTGATCTGCATCGATGCGCTGAAACGCGCCTCGGCCCGGCGGATCACAGCGGTGATGCCCTATTTCGGCTATGCCCGTCAGGATCGGAAGACCGGCGGCCGCACGCCGATCTCCGCCAAGCTGGTCTCCAACCTGATCACCCGCGCCGGCGCCGACCGGGTCCTGACCATGGACCTGCACTCGGGCCAGATTCAGGGCTTCTTCGACATCCCCACCGACAACCTGCTGTCGGCGCCCCTGCTGGCCAACGACATGAAGGCCCACTATCCCAAGCCTGACGAGCTGATGATCGTGTCGCCGGATGTGGGCGGGGTGGTCCGCGCCCTGGCCGTGGCCAGCCGCCTGAACGCCGAACTGGCCATTGTCGACAAGCGCCGCTCCGGCCCCGGCAAGAGCGAGGTGGCCAACATCATCGGTGACGTCGAGGGCCGCCGCTGCGTGCTGTTCGACGACATCATCGACGGCGGCGGCACCCTCTGCAACGCCGCCCAGGCCCTGGTGGACGGCGGCGCGTCTGAGGTTTCGGCCTATGTCACCCATGGGGTGCTGTCGGGCGCGGCCATCGAGCGGGTCGGCGCCTCGGTGCTGAAGGAGCTGGTGATGACCGACTCCATCAGCTCGCCCGAACGGGCCGCCTCGGCCGACAAGATTCGCTATGTGAGCTGTGCGGCCCTGATCGGCGAGGCCATTCGACGCATCGCCAATGAAGAGTCGGTCTCCAAGCTCTTCGACTGAACGGCCCGGACGCGCTCGCCCGAGGCGGGAGGTCAGTGGTAAAGCTTGGTAAACAGTAGTTTACCAAGCGCGGGCCATGATCTCGCCCGACCGAACATGCTATGTTCGGCGGCGTTTCGTTTAGGGGAAGATCCACCCATGAGCTCGGCTTACAGCTTCCGCGGCGCGCTTACCGCGTTCGCCTTGATCGGCGCCGCCGCCCTGGCGGGCTGCGCGGACCCCAAGCCTGAGCCGGTGGCGCCCCCGCCGCCGCCCGTGGCCCTCGCCCCGTCTCTGATCGAGCAGGCCAGCGCCTACCGCTTCTATATGTCCCGGTCCTCGGCCATCTCGCCGGCCTTCGACGACGGCGCCGAGATCGCCAGCTCGCTCAAGACCGGCGTCGCTTATGAGCCGATCCAGTTCCTGAAGGGCGCCGTGGCCTATGGCGCCGTGGCCGCCCTGCAGAACGAAGAATTCGTCGCCGCCGTCCGCACCTATTCGATCGATCCCGAGACGCGGAACAAGATGTTCGCCGATCTGATCGCCGATCCCAACTACGCCGCCAGCCTGCCTGGCGCCAAGGGCGCGGCGGGCCTGGTGATCGCCGCCTATGGCGCCGAGGGTAAGCGCCTGTTCGAGACCGGCTCCGCCGTCAAGCAGGCGGCCTATGACGTGCAGAAGGCCAAATGGTCCAAGGCCGACGTCGAGAACCGAGCCCTGCGTCTGTCCCAGGCCAAGGCGCTCTCGGCCACGCCGATCGTCGGCGAACTGGAAGAGACCGCCCGCCTGCAACAGGCCGCGCTGGGCGCCGGCGTGCTGGAGCTGTCGGCCGAGCCGGCCGAGCCGCCCTACAGCCGCATGGTCGCGCGCAGCCTGGCCGTGGCCGCCCTGGCTGTCCTGGGCGAGGCCGGTGAGAACCGCGCCGACCTGCTGACCGCCGTCATGGTCGAACCGACCTCGGCCTCCTGCCTGAACATGGCCAAGCTGAACCTCTATCAGTGCCTGGCGGTGTCCAAGCCGCACTATGAAGACGTGTTCTGCCTGGGCCAGCACGCCCTGATGGACACCGGCCAATGCCTGATGAAGGGCGCGGGCCTAGCCGATCCGGCCAAGGCCGCGGCCGTCGTTCAGGTGGCCGAAACCGGCGCGGCCTCGGAAACCGCGGCGGTCACCGAGGCGAAAAAGCACTGAAGGCCGCCGCCGCCGTTGCAAGGCGGGCAAGTTCTGTGTATTTACGCCCACCTTCCGATCCCCCCCAGGGATCGCGCCCTCGCCGCGCGGGTTCGCGCGGCGGTTTCGTTTTGAGGCAAGGCGATGGCCGATATCGTATTGAACGTTGAAGTTCGTGAGCAAACCGGCACCGGCGCCGCGCGCACCGTGCGTCGCAGCGGCAAGGTCCCTGGCGTGCTCTATGGCGGCGACAAGGATCCCGTGGCGATCTCGGTTCCGGCCAACGAGTTCCGCAAGGCGCTCTACACCGGCAAGCTGCTGGGCCACCTGGTGACCCTGAAGTACGGCAAGGAAACCCAGCCGGTCATCGCCAAGGCGATCGACATGCATCCGGTGACCGACGAGCCGTGGCACTTCGACCTGTACCGGGTCGATGAGCACCAGCAGATCAAGATCTCGGTGCCTGTCCACTTCATCAACCACGATGAGTCGCCGGGCCTGAAGCGTGGCGGCACCCTCAACGTCGTGCGTCACGACGTGGAACTGTCCTGCCCGGCCGACGCCATCCCCGAAGAGCTGATCTTCGACCTGACCGGCCTTGAGATCGGCGACACCATCCGCATCTCCGGCTTCGACCTGCCCAAGGGCGTGGAAGCCACCGTGGACCGCGACTTCGTCATCGCCACCCTGGCCGGCACCTCGGCCCAGGCGGCGCAGGACGCGGCGGCCGACGCCGAGAGCGCGGGTCCGACCGGCGAAACCGAGGCCTAAATTCCTTTCCGGTTCAGATGGCCTCATCTGAACCGGGCGAGGCCCGCCCTTGACGCTGCTCCGCGCCCGGATCTGTCCGCCGAGCGCCCATCTGCCGCGGGGGATTGCATGCTGATCCTTGCCGGCCTGGGCAATCCGGGCGGTCGCTACGCCGGCAACCGGCACAATGTCGGCGCCATGGCCGTCGACGAGATCGCAAGGCGCTGGACCTTCGGCCCCGAACGCGCCCGTTTTCAGAGCCTGACCCGCGAAGGGTCCATCGAGACCCCGCAGGGTCCCGTCCGCGCCCTGATCCTCAAGCCCCAGACCTATTACAACGACAGCGGCAACGCCGTGGGCGAGGCGCTGAAGTTCTACAAGCTGACGCCCTCAGACCTCATCGTCTTCCATGACGAGATCGACCTGGCGCCGGGACGATTCCGCATGAAGGCCGGCGGCGGCGCGGCCGGCAACAACGGCATCCGCTCCATCACCGGCCAGGTCGGCCCGGACTTCCGCCGCGCCCGGCTGGGCGTGGGACATCCCGGCCACAAGGAGCTGGTCCAGGGCCATGTGCTGTCGGACTTCCACAAGGTGGAGCAGGCCTGGCTGAGCGATCTCCTGCGGGCCTGCGCCGACGCCGCCCCCCTGCTGGCGGCCGGCGAGGACGAGAAGTACCAGGCCGAGGTCATGCGCCTGGCGCCCGCCGACAAGGCCGACACCCGCCAGCAGCGCCAGGGCCGCGACGCCCCCTAGCGCCCACGGCTGACGACAATCCCGGCCGGCTCGGCTAAGACGGCGCCGGCTCCATTTCTCCGAGGACTCCATGGCTCTCAAAGTCGCCATCGTCGGCCTGCCCAATGTCGGCAAGTCCACCCTGTTCAACGCCCTGACCCAGACCGCGGCGGCCCAGGCGGCCAACTATCCGTTCTGCACCATCGAGCCGAACGTCGGCGACGTGGCCGTGCCCGAGCCGCGCCTGGAGGCCCTGGCCAAGGTGGCCGGCTCCAAGGAGATCATCCCGGCCCGGATCAACTTCGTCGATGTGGCCGGCCTGGTGCGCGGGGCGTCCAAGGGCGAGGGCCTGGGCAACCAGTTCCTGGCCAATATCCGCGACTGCGACGCCGTGGCCTTCGTGGCCCGCTGCTTCGTCAATGATGACATCACCCATGTGGAAGGCCGCATCGATCCCCTGGCCGACCTGGAGATCATCGAAACCGAGCTGATGCTGGCCGATCTGGAGAGCCTGGAGAAGCGGGTCGCCAACCTCGATAAGCGCGCCAAGACCGGCGACAAGGAAAGCGCCAACACCCTGCGCCTGGTCAAGCTGGCCCTGGAAGAGCTGAACGCCGGCCGCCCGGCCCGCACCGCCAAGGTCTCCGAGGACGACGAAAAGGCCTGGCGGATGCTGCAACTGCTGACCGCCAAGCCGACCCTCTATGTCTGCAATGTGGACGAGGGCGCGGCCGGGACCGGCAACGAGATGTCGGCCGCCGTGGCCGAGCGGGCCAAGCGCGACGACGCCGAGAGCGTGGTCATCTCCGCCCAGATCGAGAGCGAGATCGCCATGCTGGACTCAGCCGAACGGGCGGAGTTCCTGGAGACCCTCGGCCTCGAAGAGCCGGGCCTGAACCGCATGATCCGCGAGGCCTTCAAGCTGCTCGGCCTGCAGAGCTATTTCACCTGCGGCCCCAAGGAGACCCGGGCCTGGACCATCCCTGTGGGCGCCACCGCCCCCCAGGCCGCCGGCGTGATCCACACCGATTTCGAAAAGGGCTTCATCCGGGCCGAAACCATCGCCTTCGAGGACTATGTGAAGTTCAACGGCGAGGCCGGAGCCCGCGACGCCGGCAAGCTGCGCCAGGAGGGCAAGGAATATGTCGTCCAGGACGGCGACGTGATGAACTTCCGCTTCAACGTCTAATCCCTTGAGAGGGCGTGACAGGCGCCCGGTCCTGCCCCTAGGCTGAAAGCCAAGGGAGACCACCCATGGGCGACACCATCACGCTGAAAAGCGCGGCCGACGGCTATGAGCTGTCGGCCTATCACGAGGCCCCGTTCACCCCGCGCAAGGGCGGGGTGATCGTCCTGCAGGAGATCTTCGGGGTCGACAAATACGTCCGCGCTGACGTCGAGCGTTGGGCCAAGGCCGGTTACGAGGCCATCGCCCCGTCCCTGTTCGACCGTCGCGAGCGGGGCTTTTCGGTCGGCCACGATTCCGAAGGCATGGCGGCCGGCATCGGCCACGCCCGGGCCACGCCCCTGGAGCAGGCCCTGGCCGACATCGCCGCGGCCCGGGATTTCCTGGCGCCCCGGGGCAAGGTCTGCGTGGTCGGCTACTGCTATGGCGGCTCGCTGGCCTGGCTGAGCGCGGCCAAGGTGGAGGGGATCGCCGCGGCGTCGAGCTATTATGGCAGCATGGTCAAGGCCAACGCCGAGCTGCCGCTGGCCTGCCCGGTCATCGTCCATCTCGGCCACACCGATCCGGGCATCAAGGCCGATGAGGTGGAGGCCGCCGTCAAGGCCGTCCATCCAGAGGTTCCGGTCTATATCTATGAGGGCGCCGGCCACGGCTTCAACAATGAGAGCCCCGAGCGCTATCACGAGGAGGCCGCCGACCTCGCCCGTCTGCGCACCCGCGAACTGTTCGAGAGCGTATGAGCCGGGCCGGTGAGACGATCCGGCTGGAGAGCCGCGCCGACGGCTTTGCCTTCGACGCCTACCACGTGAAGCCTGGCGACGCCCGGCGGGGCGGGCTGGTGCTGATCCAGGAGATCTTCGGCGTCACCGACCATATCCGCGAGGTGGCCGATGGCTTCGCCGAGGATGGCTATGAGGTGATCGCGCCGGCCTTCTTCGACCGTCAGCAGCCGGGCTTCGCGGCGAGCTACGCGCCCGACGACATGGCCAAGGCCGTCGCCCTGTCCCAGGCCGCCCCCTGGGACGAGGTCACCGGCGATGCTCAGAGCGCTATAGACGCCCTTAAGGGACCGGTCTTCGTCGCGGGCTTCTGCTGGGGCGGGGCGGCGAGCTGGGCCGTGGCGGCCCGCTGCGAGGGTGTGGCGGCGGCCTCCTGCTTCTACGGCCGGCGGATCACCGAGCTGATCGACGAGACGCCCCGCTGCCCGACCATCCTGCATTTCGGCAAGACCGACGCCTCTATCCCGCTTGAGCGGGTGGAGGAGATCCGGGCGCGCCATCCGGACATCCCGGTGCATATGTATGACGCCGGCCACGGCTTCGCCTCGGACCGGCGCAAGGACTATCAGCCCGACGCCGCCCGGCTGGCCCGCCTGCGCACCCTGCAGCTCTTTACCCGCAGCGGCGGCGGCCGCAACGAGGGCGCCTAGATATAGGATCGGAGGCCCAGCCAGACGGCGGCCTTGGCCTCGAACGGCAGGGTGAAGGCCGGGCTGCTGGACGGCAGGGCCACCAGGGCCAGGCCCGGCGTCCCAGCCAGCTGCGCTTGGCCCATGCGGGCGGCCGTGCCGCCGTTGAAGCCGATGGCGGCGAGCCTCGGCAGGCCGGCGATCAGATCCAGAAGGGCGTTGGGCTGGGCGGACTGGATGGCGGCGTCCAGGCTTCCGGTCCGATGGGCCGCCTTCACCGTATCCCAGAGCCCGATCCCATGCCGCAGCAGGTGGGCCAGGCGGTCTTCATAGGCGTCCGGCATCTGGCTGTCGGTCACCGTCGCCATCAGCCGCCAGAACTGGTTGCGGGGATTGGCGTAGTATTGGCCGCGCTGGAGCGAGACCTCGCCGGGCAGGCTGCCAAGGATCAGCAGCCGGGTGTCGGCGTCGACGACCGGGGCGAAGGACGACTTCAGCGCCGCCACCGGCTATTCGCCTTCAAAGGCCACCAGGGTCGAGACCGGAACCCCGGCCGCCGGCAGTTTGAATGGATCCATGATGATTATATCAATAAATTATTTGGGCACAATTTATTGACAATATTTGCAGCCCAGGGAAAAACGCCGAAATATTTACCGCCGCAATGGGTGATGGATGTGATTCGCTTCAGTAAATTCAGGGATCGGTTTTTACTTTACAAATGAAAACTGTAAAATTCCTTTTTCCTTCTTACGTTTTCCTTTTTACTTTTTCCTTCTCACAAACTCATTTTACTGTTCCTGAAAACGTGTGGCGTATCAACGTAAAGCCTTCAGTTACGAGAGGAAGTTATATCGGTCCCGGTGGAGTAAAGGGTATTCCGAATATGTCATTTAAATTGACGAATTATGGCAAACGTTATTTTGATCATGGTTATGCAGTGAATGGCTATTATGCCAGCGAAAATGATCTCCATAACTTGGACACGCTTGGACTTAATTCTAATTACACTGTCGGTGAGTATATCAGATATTATAATACCATTTACAACGATTCCATCCCCGATTTAA
>CALEOQ010000073.1 GCA_937910255.1 uncultured Caulobacteraceae bacterium
GGAGGGCCGGCGGGTGGCGGGGGAGGCGGCCGGGGGGGCGCCAAACCGTCCGGGGCGGGGGCGGGGGGTCGGCGCGCTGGACGGCAACTGCGCTGCGAGGGCCGGCCGGGCGGCCAAGGCCGGCGGGCGCCCGCGGCCCCACGCCAAGACCCACAAGAGCGTCGACATCGCCCGCCGGCAGGGGGCGGCCGGCGCCGTCGGCCTCTGCTGCGCCAAGCTCGGCGAGGCCGAGGTGTTGGCGGAGGGCGGGATCGAGGGCCTTCATATCACCTCGCCGGTGGTCTCCGGACCGGCCATCGCCCGCCTGATGGCGTTGAACGCGCGGACCGAGCGCCTGTCGGTGGTGGCCGACAACCCCGCCAATGTCGCCGCCCTGGCCGCCGCCGCCTCAGCCGACCGCCCGCTCGGGGTGTTCGTCGACATTGATCCAGGCATCCGCCGAACGGGCGTGGCCTCCGACGAGGCCGCCGTGGCTCTGGCGCGCCAGATCGCGCAGGCGCCGGGCCTGACCTATGAGGGCGTGCAGAAGTACTGCGGCCGCGAGCAGCACATCGAAGCCTATGACGAACGCCGAGACGCCATCGTGGTGCAGACCGAGGCGCTGCGGGCGACGATTGCGGCGCTGGCGGCTGCGGGCCTTGCGCCCCCGGTGGTGACGGGCGGGGGCACTGGCACCCACCGGATCGACCTGGAACTCGGCGTCTTCACCGAGTGGCAGGTGGGCTCCTACGTCTTCATGGACGATCAGTACGCCGCCTGCGCGCTCACGGCCGACGGGCCCTCGCCCTATGCGCGCAGCCTGTTCGTCGACGCCCGCGTGGTCAGCGCCAACAGCCCGATGCTGGTCACGGTGGATGCAGGCTTCAAGGCCTTCTCCACCGACGCAAGCCCGCCGCAGGTCCTGGCCGGCGCGCCCGAGGGGGCGCGGTTCGCCTTCATGGGCGACGAGCATGGGGCGGTGATCGCCAAGGGCGTCGGCGAGACCCTGCAGATCGCCGACCTGGTCACCCTGGCCGTGCCCCACTGCGACCCCACCGTGAACCTCTATGACAGCTACCACGTGGTGGCCGGCGACACCCTGACCGACATCTGGCCGGTCAGCGCCCGGGGCCGCAGCCGCTAGAACGCGTTCCGATCGGTGGGAACCGGCTATCGGAGCTAAACGCCCTCATGCTCTGGGGTCCGGCCCCACCCTGGCCAAGGTCGGGGCGGCCAGCCCGGCGCGGAAGGCGTTCAGCAGCCGCCAACCCTCGGGCCAGTCACCGAGGCCGCTGGCGGCGTTGATGTGGCCAAGAGCGCCCATATCCACAAAGCCTGCGCCCCACTGGTTCGCCAGGCGGCGCGCCACGGGCAGGGGGCAGTAGGGATCGTCGGCGCTGGCCACCACGAGGCTGGGAAAGGGCAGGGGGTCGCCCGGAGCCCGGGCGAAGCTCGCCGCCTCGGGCGGATAATGCGGGCTGGCCTCGTCCGGGGGCGCCACCAGCACTGCGCCGCAGACATTCGACGTTCGGACCTTCGCCCAATGGGCCACCAGCAGGCAGGCCATGCTGTGGGCCACCAGCACCAGCGGTTCGCCCGCCTCGGCGGCGGCGCGGTCCAGGGCGGCGATCCAGTCGGTGAGATCCGGCGCCGTCCATGAGGCGGGCGCCAGGCGCATGGCGCTCGGCTCAAAGCCTTCCCACCGGGTGTGCCAGTGATTTCGCCCCGATCCTCCCAGTCCCGGCAACATGATCAGCCGCGCCATCGCCTCGCCCCTGTTCTAACGTCCAGGGGTAGAGGATCGACACCTGCGGGAGGGTTGAACATGGATGATCATCGGCAAAGAGCGGCTGTCTCCGATGATTTCAAGGCCAGCGGCGGGAAGAGCCTTAAGGGCGAGGTGGACGGGGTGGACCTGGCCATCCTGGAGGCGCTGCAGGCGAACGGCCGCCAGCCCCTGTCTGAGCTCGCCCGGCAGATCGGCATGTCCCAGCCTTCGGTCTCCGAGCGGGTCAAGCGGCTGGAGGAGCGTGGGGTGATCACCGGCTACGGCGCTCGGATCGATCCCACCCGCCTGGGCCTGCCGATGATGGCGGTGATCCGCCTGCGCACCACCCATGAACACATCCGCGCCTGCCTCGACCGGTTCGCCGCCATGCCGGAGGTGATCGAGGCGCACAGGCTGACCGGGGAGGACTGCTTCCTGCTGAAGGTGATCGTGCCGACGCCGGGGGATCTGGAAACCCTGGTGGACGGCGTCGCCCGCTTCGCCCCGGTGACCACCTCCCTGGTGCTGCGCAGCGAGCCGCCCAAGGCCATCGGCCGCGCCCTGGTGCGCAAGGCGGGGAGGACCGGCTAGGGGCCGCCTGAGCCGCCGCTTGGCGGTGGAGCGCGCCGCGTGCGGGCGCTAAGGTCCGCCCCATGACTCGACCGCACATCCTCTATGGCCTGCCGCACTCGCTCTATACCGGCCCCGCGCGGGCCTATCTGCGCAAGGCGGGGGTCGCCTTCGTCGAACGGTCCGCCCGCGAGCCGGAGTTTCGCCAGCAGGTGATGCCGGTCATCGGCCGCTCGATCATTCCCGTGCTGGTGACGGCCGACGGTCAGATCGTCCAGGACAGCGTCGACATCATCGACCACGTCGAGGCCGCCGGGACCGCGCTCAGCGCCTATCCCGACAGCCCCCGCCAGCGGTTCCTCGCCCACCTCTTCCAGCTGTTCGGCTCCCAGGGGCTGCTGCGCGCGGCCATGCATTACCGGTGGAGCTATTACCAGGCTCAAGACGCCTTCCTGGATCATGCGTTTGGCGTGTCGGGGGCCGAGGACGATCCCAGCCGCGGGGCGATGCGCAAGATGCATAGCTATCTGCCAGGCCTGGGGGTGCGGCCCGACACCATTCCGCTGATCGAGCAGGGCTATATCGATCTGCTGGCCGCGCTTGAGGCGCACCTGTCGGTCCATCCCTATCTGCTGGGCGGCCGGCCGAGCATCGGGGACTATGGCCTGTTCGGCCCGCTGTTCGCCCATCTGGGCCGCGATCCCGTGCCGGCCGACATCATGAAGCGTCGCGCCCCGTCCGTCTTCCGCTGGATCGAGCGCCTGCATGCCCCGGACCTGGACATCCCGGACATGCCGGACGCCGACGGCTGGCTAGCCGGCGACGCCGTGCCGGACACCCTGGAGGCCCTGGTCGCTGAAATGGGGGCGGAGATGGGCGCGGAGCTTGGCGCCAAGCTCGCCGCCCTGGAAGATCACTATCAGCGCCTGGCGCCGGCCGATGGCGATCCGGTCAGCGCCAAGCCGCACCAGCGGACGATTGGCCAGACGATCAGCCGTTATCGCGGGATTCCCGACGATGTCGGGGTGCAGCCCTATCTGCTCTACATGGTGCAGCGGACGGAGGCGGCGCTCGGCGCGCTGTCGGCGGAGGACCGCCGCTGGGCCGACGACCTGCTGGCGCGACACGGCTTGTCGGCGATCGGAGCGCCGCGGCAGGCCCTGGTGGACCGGCGAAATCACATCGAGGTCTGGGCGCGCCCCTGACGTCTCAGCGGCCCATCCAGGGCTTGGACTTGGACGAGGACTGGTGGGCGGCGGCCTGCTCGCGCTGGAAGCGCCCGCCGCGGGGCGGTTTCGGCTTGGCGTCCAGGGCGGCCTTCTTCAGGCGCAGGGCGCGCTGGATCGGGGTCTCGCCTTCGGGGCCGTCTTCTGGGGAGCCATCATCGGCAGGCGTGTCGTTCATTTTTTGGATCCGGCGTCGAGGTCTGGACGGGCGGCCAGGAAGGCGGCCCGCTCGGCGGCGCTGAGCACCTTGCCGGGCTTCTGGCGCGACACCCGCGGCTTGGGCGGCGCATAGACCGCCATGGGCGGCGCAGGCGGTTTCAGGTCGGACAGTCGTTTGGGCGGCGGCTTCATGGGGTCATCGCGCGTGAAGGCCCCCCGATTCCAGGGCCGCCCCACCTATGACACATCAGGCCCCGGGCGTCCGCCTGCGCATGTTCAGCAGATAGACCGCGATCACGCCGGTGGCCACCAGGCCGATCAGCAGGGTGGAGATGGCGTTGATCTCCGGGCTGACGCCCAGGCGCACGGCGCTGTAGATGCGGATCGGCAGGGTCGTAGCGCCGGGGCCTGTGGTGAAGCTGGCGATGACCAGATCGTCGAGCGACAGGGTGAAGGCCAGCATCCAGGCCGCCGCCACGGCCGGCGCGATATTGGGCAGGGTCACCAGCACGAAGGCCTTCCACGGCGGGGCGCCCAGGTCGCGGGCGGCCTCCTCCAGGGCCTCGTCGAACGAGACCAGGCGGGCCTGCACCACCACGGTGGCGTAGCAGAGGGTGAGCGTGGTGTGGGCGATCGTCACCGTCCAGAACCCCCGCGGCAGACCCACCGAGACGAACAGCAACAGGAGCGACAGGCCCAGGATCACCTCGGGCATGACCAGCGGCGCATAGGTCATGCTGGAGAACAGGGTGCGGCCCCGGAACCGGCCGGCCCGCACCAGGCCAAGGGCCGCCAGCGCGCCCAGGACGGTCGCCAGGGTGGCCGAGACGAAGGCCACGCGCAGGGTCACCCAGGCCGCGGCCAGGAGCTGCTCGTTCTGGAAGAGGCTGGCGTACCAGCGGGTGGAGAAGCCGCCCCAGACCGTCACCAACCGGCTGGCGTTGAACGAATAGATCACCAGCAGGACGATGGGCAGGTAGAGGAAGCCCATGCCCAGGGTGATGGCGGCGATGTTGAAGGCGCTCGGTCCCCGCCGCATCAGCGCTGCTCCATCAGCTTGGTCTGCTGGCGCTGGAACAGCACGATGGGGATCACCAGGGTGGCCAGCAGGACGATGGCCACAGCGCTGGCGGCCGGCCAGTCGCGGTTGGAGAAGAACTCCGTCCAGATGGTCTTGCCCAACATCAGGGTGCCCGAGCCGCCCAGCAGGTCGGGGATCACGAACTCGCCGACCATGGGGATGAAGCAGAGCAGGGCGCCCGCCGCCACCCCGGGCAGGGACAGGGGGAACGTCACCCGCCAGAAGGTCTGGAACGGCGTGCAGCCCAGGTCGGCGGCGGCCTCCAGCAGGCTGTCATCCTGCCGCTCCAGCACCGCATAGAGCGGCAGCACCATGAAGGGCAGATAGGCATAGACCAGGCCGATATAGACCGCCGTGTCGGTGTTGAGGATGTCGACGGCCGGCAGGCCGACCTGGGACAACGCCATGTTCAACAGGCCGGCGGGCTTGAGGATGGCGATCCAGGCATAGACCCGGATCAGAAAGCTGGTCCAGAAGGGCAGGATCACCGCCATCAGCAGGGCCTGCCGCACGCTGGGCCGGCACCGGGCCATGCCATAGGCCAGCGGATAGCCGGTCAGCAGCAGGATCAGGGTCGCCACCGCGGCGAACTTCAGGCTGGAGAGATAGGCCGCCAGATAAAGCCCATCGTGGCCCATGCGGGCATAGGCCTCGAAATCCAGAGCCCGGACGAAGGCGGCGACGCCCGCAAGGCCGGCGCTCCAGTCGAGCTTGGGCGCATAGGGCGGAATGGCCAGGACCACGTCCGACAGGGACAGCTTGGCCACCAGCAGGAAGGGCGCAAGGAAGAACAGGCCCAGCCACAGATAGGGCAGGAAGGCCGCGCGGGCCTCCCAGCTCGGGCTCCCCCGGGGGCGTCCCAGCCGTTTCCAGGGGCGGCGTGGGCGCGGGGCGCCCGTGACGCTCATTGGGTGAGGACCACGGCCGAATCCGGCGCGAAGGTCAGCCAGACCTTGTCGTCCCAGTCGACGGGCCGCTCCACCACGCGGCTGGCGTTGGCTCGGGCCGCCCGGATGGTGCGCCCGCCAGGCAGCTCCACCAGATAGGTGGTCCAGTCCCCCAGATAGCCGATATCGGCCACCTGCCCCTCCAGACGGTTGGGGCCCGGGGGCGGCGGGTCGAGGTGAACGCGCATCTTTTCCGGACGCACCGCCAGCCAGGCGGTGGAGCCCACCGGCACTTCGTCGTCCTCGATGGCTTCCAGGCCGTCCGGCGCCTCGGGACTGGCCAGGCGGATGATGTCGCCGTCGTCTTCGGTGACTCGGGCTTCGAACAGGTTCACATCGCCGATGAAGTCGGCCACGTAGCGGGAATTGGGCGCCTCATAGACCTCGGCCGGGCGGCCGATCTGAGCCAGCTGGCCGGCCCGCATCACGGCGATGCGGTCGGCGGTGATCATCGCCTCCTCCTGGTCGTGGGTGACGATCAGGAAGGTCATGCCCAGTCGCTGCTGCAAGGCCATCAGCTCGAACTGGGTTTCTTCGCGCAGCTTGCGGTCCAGGGCGCCCAGGGGCTCGTCCAGCAGCAGCATGCGCGGCTTGGGCGCGATGGCCCGGGCCAACGCCACCCTTTGCCGCTGGCCGCCGGAGAGCTGGTCGGGCTTGCGGTGGGCCAGGCCCTCGAGCCGCACCAGGGCCAGCATCTCGTCGACCCGGGCGGCGACCTCGCCCTTGGGCTTCTTCTGCTGACGCAGGCCAAAGGCGATGTTCTGGGCGACGCTCAGGTGCGGGAACAGCGCGTAGGACTGGAACATCATGTTCACCGGCCGCAGGTGCGGCGGCCGGCCGGCCAGGTCCTGCCCGGCCAGGGTGATGCGCCCGGCGTCCGGGGTCTCGAAGCCGGCCAGCATCCGCATCAGGGTGGTCTTGCCGCACCCGGACGGCCCCAGCAGGGCGAAGAACTCGCCCTCATAGATGTCCAGGGACACCGCATCGACCGCGGTCTCGCCGCCGAAGCGCTTGGTGACGGCCTCGAACCGCACCAGGGGCGAAGCC
Source organism: uncultured Caulobacteraceae bacterium (assembly GCA_937910255.1). Taxonomy (GTDB): domain Bacteria; phylum Pseudomonadota; class Alphaproteobacteria; order Caulobacterales; family Caulobacteraceae; genus Phenylobacterium. The sequence goes on from CALEOQ010000073.1 coordinate 6,778, forward strand.
GAGGGATCCGCCCAGGGGGCGAAGCTCGACCGCACCGCGCCGATGTTCAAACGCGGCTTGGCGTTCACGAAAGGTCGAGCTCCAGGCGGGCGGCGCGGCGGGTCACTGGCCCGTCTGGACCCGGGTCCAGAGCCGGTTCACCTCGCGAACCAGCGCCTGATCCTTGGCGGTGGTGACGAACAGGCGGCCCATCACCTCGTCGCTGGGATAGATGCGCGGATCATCCCGCACCTCGGGATCGACCAGGGCGGTGGCCGGCTCATTGGCGTTGGCGTAGGCGGTGTAGTTGGACGCCGTGGCGATCACGTCGGGGCGCAGCATGAAGTCCAGGAAGGCGTAAGCCGCGTCCGGATTGGGCGCGTCCACCGGAATGGCGAAGACGTCGAACCAGACCTGGCTGCCTTCGGTGGGGATCACATAGTCCACCTCGACGCCCGCGCCAGCCTCCTCGGCCCGGTCGGCGGCCTGGAAGATGTCGCCCGAATAGCCGATGGCCACGCAGATGTCCCCGTTGGCCAGGCCATTGACGTATTCCGAGGAGTGGAACTTGCGCACATGGGGGCGCACGGCCATCAGCATCTCGGTGGCGGCCTCATAGTCGGCCACGGTGGTGGCGTTGGGGTCCTTGCCCAGATAGTTCAGAGCCACGGCGTACATGTCTTCCGAAGCGTCCAGGAAGTGGACGCCGCAGTCGGCCAGCTTGGCCATGTTCTCGGGCTTGAACAGCACGTCCCAGGAATCGATGGTCACGCCGGGCAGGCGCTCGGCCACCATCTGCGGATTGAAGCCGATGCCGATGGTGCCCCACATATAGGGCACGGTGTAGCGGCCGCCCGGATCGAATGGCTCCATATAGGCCATGATGCGCGGCGACAGATTGCCGATATTGCTCAGCTTGGACTTGTCGAGCTCGGCGATGGCGCCGGCCTCGATATAGCGCGGGATGTTGTGGTTCGATGGCGTGACCACGTCATAGCCGGTGCCGCCCTGGAGCATCTTGGTCTCCAGCACCTCGTTGGAATCGAAGGTGTCGTAGACCACCTTGAGGCCCGTATCGCTGGTGAAGGCCTCCAGCAGCTGGGGGTCGATATAGTCCGACCAGTTATAGATCCGCACGGTGTCGTTGGCGCTTTCGCCCTGGCCGCAGGCGGCAAGGCCCAGCAAGGCCGCCACGCTGGCCGCGGCCAGTCCCGTCTTCACACCCCAAGCCCGCATCTCGATCTCCCTGATCAGCCCAACCTCAGCTTATAAGGCCGATGGCGCGGCGGTTAAGAGCCCAATCGGCGCCGATCCTTCTGGAGCCCTGCAATGCCCCCGTCCCTGGCGCCTGGCCTGACGCCGCTGATGGCGTTCGCCGCCCCCGTCGTTCTGCTGGTGTTTTCCAACATATTCATGACGTTCGCCTGGTATGGCCACCTGAAGGTGGAGCACCGGCCCCTGTGGATCATCATCCTGGTGAGCTGGGGGATCGCCTTCTTCGAGTATTGTCTGGCCGTGCCCGCCAACCGCATGGGCCGCAACGTCTATTCCGCCGCCGAGCTGAAGACGATGCAGGAGGTCATCACGCTCGCCGTCTTCGCCGTCTTTTCGGTGACGTATCTGGGAGAGCGATTCACCTGGAACCACGCCATCGGCTTTGGCCTGATCGCGGCCGGGGCGCTGTTCATCTTCAAGGGGCCGATCCGGCTCTGAGACGCGCCCCTGTGGTCACGGCTTTTGGCAAGCCGGACGCGGCGCCATATAAGCCCGCCCTCACGACCCTCTCATACGAACCGGCGCCCCATGTCCCGCATCCTCATCACCTCGGCCTTGCCCTACATCAACGGGATCAAGCACCTGGGGACGCTCGCGGGCTCCATGCTGCCGGCCGATGTCTATGCCCGGTTCCAGCGGTCCCGGGGCCGCGAGACCCTCTATATCTGCGCCACCGACGAGCATGGCACGCCCACGGAGCTGGCGGCGGCCGAGGCCGGCATCGATCCGGCGACCTTCTGCGCCCGGCAGCATGAGGTCCAGGCCGAGCTCGGCGCGAAGTTCGGCCTCTCCTGGGACCATTTTGGCCGCTCGTCCTCGCCGCAGAACCACAAGCTCACCCAGCGCTTCGCCCAGACCCTGTGGGAGGCCGGCTTCATCGAAGAGAAGGTCACCCAGCAGGTCTATTCCAACGCCGACAAGCGCTTCCTGCCCGACCGCTATGTGATCGGCACCTGCCCGCACTGCGCCTATCCGGCCGCCCGCGGCGACCAGTGTGAGAACTGCACCCGGGTGCTGGACCCGGCCGACCTGATCGCCCCGCGCTCGGCGGTCTCGGGCTCGGACGACATCGAGATCCGGCCCTCCAAGCACCTCTTCCTTCGCCAGAGCCTGTTCTCCGACAAGCTGCGCACCTGGATCGACGGCAAGAAGGGCGACTGGCCGCTGCTGGTCACCTCCATCGCCCTGAAATGGCTGGATGAAGGCCTGCAGGACCGCGGCATCACCCGCGATCTCGAATGGGGCGTGCCGGTCAACGCCGCCGACTGGGGCCCCAATCCGGATGGCGCTACGCCGGACGTGGACGGCCTGGCGGGCAAGGTCTTCTACGTCTGGTTCGACGCCCCCATCGAATATATCGGCGCCACCTGGGAATGGGCCGACGCCAGGGCCGCGGCAGACGGCCGCGGCGAGGCCGACGAGGCGGAGTGGGAGCGCTGGTGGCGCCAGCCGCTGGCGTCCGACGTCACCTATGTGGAGTTCATGGGCAAGGATAACGTGCCCTTC
>CALEOQ010000074.1 GCA_937910255.1 uncultured Caulobacteraceae bacterium
GGCCCGGGCTTGTCGGCCTGGTGCTCGGCATTCCAGGTGCCGCTCCCGTCCAGAAGGAAGGCCGCGTAGGCTGGCCGCTCCTCGCGCGAAAGAGACGCCGCGCGGTTCAGGATTTCAACCGGCGCGCCTAAACAGGAGTCCAGCCATCTCGGAATGGAGCCGTAGTCCCCCGGCTCTTGGCCCGTCAGACAGTAGCCGGCGAGGATCGCCCACGAGAACACGTCCCGGCCGAATCCGTGTTCGCTGCCGTCGTCGCGGTCTGGAGGACTGAACGGCTCGGAGCCGAACTGGCGCAGGGTTAGAGAGTTCACGACCCGCGCGTGATCCCGTGCAATGCCGTAGTCTGTCAGCTGAGGAATGCCGTCAGCGACCAAGACGTTCTTCGGCTTGATATCTCGGTGGATCCACTTGGACGCTTGGGCCGTCTTTATGGCGTCGAGCAAAGGGCGACCGATCTGCGGCCAGAACATCGACCAGCTCAGCGCCCCTTGGCGACCGATCCACTCCTCCAGATTCTCATCGACCCAGTTGAGCGCTATATATGGGCGAGCCTCCGCATCCAGACCACAGGCGATCATCTCGACAATGTTCGGATGGCTGAGCCGTTGTAGGGCTTGATACTCCCGGAAGAAGCTCTCTTTCATAAGAGCATCGTCCGGCATCGGCTTCATGCGCTTTACGGCGCAAAGGCGTCCGGACTGCATGTCCATGGCCTTGTGAACCGTAGCCATCCCGCCGTGACGCACCTCAGTCGTCAGCACGAACCGATTGTCGATGATCACGGGCTGGGGGCTCTCAGGTGACATGATTCATCTTGCTGACGATCACGCCATTCCCCCCATTCGCGTTAGTCGCTGCCAAGCGCTCTTACAGCTCTGCCATTCCACGATGCGCAATTGAATGTATCCGCCCCACAACCCCAGGGGCATAGTTCAGGCGTTTTCCGCCGCAGAGCAAGTCCTGATGAGGAATGCTAAGAATCGGACAATCAGCGCCTCTGGCCATATTTGGTCACCGGGAGGGATGGCAATGAGTAGGCTCCCGAAGCACTGGACTTAGGTCCCCGTGCCGCACCGACAGCGGAAGGACTGGAGGTTTTCAACGAGCCCTTCCGGCCATCGCCGCAGCCCTCACACTGAGTCAATGGGCCGATACTGCGCTCAATCACAAGCCGGGCATCTTTAGCGGATTACTGCTGTATTCTGCCGAGGGCTAGGCTCCTCGCTGCAAGACTAAAACCCGTCAAGTGCGGCGCCAGCAAAGGCCGTCGGTGACGCATTTAGAGTGGGCCGTTCCCTTGCCCATACACCTCTTGAGCCAAAGAGGCTCAGCCCGGACCCTTCACCCGCGACAGCGTAGCCATCGCGGATTTGGCCAAGTGCGCCTGCGCAGCGCTTTTGGTGTATCGCTCAACCTCCTTCAAACTGGCATGACCGGTGATCGCGGCAATCTCCAACGTCGAGCATCCAGCCTCGGCCAACCAGCGCGCAGCGGCCTTTCTTAGGCCATGGGGGCTTGAGTTGGCTGGTAAGCCCGCCTCGCGCGCGCATTCCGTGAACCAGTTGGAAAAGCCCACGGCGCTAAACGGCTTGCCCGCCGCCGTGATGAGGAAGGTCAAATTGTCCTTAGGGAGCCGGTCCAACTCCGCCTTAAGCGTTGCGTGAAGCGGAATCGCCAGCTGTGCACCGGTCTTCTGCTGTCGGACATGCAGGACGCCATCACGCACGTGCTGACGCCCCATGCGGACAACGTCACTACGACGCTGCCCGGTATAGAGCAGCAGGCAGAGAGCCAGCCGAGCGCGCGAGCCTGCCGGCCATTTGGCCTCGAATTCTTCGATGTCAACGTCGGTCCATGCCCGGAAACCATCACTCTTGGGCTGAGCGACGGTAACACCGCGGGTGGGGTCTTGGCGGATGAGGCCTCGGCCGACAGCGAACTTGCACACGCCCCGGAGTCGCTTCAGCAGCGTCTTTGCCGCACCGGGCCTGTCGGCCATTTTGTCGAGGATGCGGCGCAAGTGCTCGGGCTCGAAACGCGCGGCAGGAGCGGTGCCGTACTCGTGGCGGAAGCGGTCTAGGATAAGCCGGTAAGTCTGCCGCGTCTGGGGCTGTAGGGCTTGGTATTCCGCCGAATGGTAGTAGGCGGCGATGACGGCCGACATTGAGCCAACCTTTATCGCCCCCTCCCCTACCGAGCGCGCTGTCTTCTCTGCGAAGGCGTACGCCTCCATGAATTCTTGCGAGCCCGGCTGACCCGGCAAGGCCACGCGCTTGCACCCCGGCTTGCGGAAGTAGTGGCGCCACTTGCCGTGCCGGTCCTTGAACCGCTGCACGTACGGCAGATCAATCTTGGCCATCAGGCGGTCATCGCGTCCCACGGGTTTTCTTCCTGGTCAGTGGGCAGGGCGCTGAAGGCCTCGTCAAGCTCCAGCCGATCCCAGAGCTTACGGCCGTCGAGCCGTCGAGGCTGCGGCATGCGCCCATCCACGACGAGCTGATCGAATTTGGTGGGGCTGATCCCGATGTAACGGGCAGCCACCTCGCGCTGAAGGCCACGAGGCGTGACCGTGATGGGCGCATTGCCCACCACAGCCACCTGCACCAACCGCTGAGGGAGTCCCGCGGCCATCATTCCACCTCGGCGTTCAGCTCTTCGAACGCGGCTTGGCGCTGGTCCCAGAAGGCTGCGACCAGCTCGCTATTCGACATCCCGAGGTATTTTTCATGGTTCCGCACTGCCACGAGACGCGCCTGCTTCTTGGCGCAGTCGGGTTCCGGGCAGTCGTAGCCCGGCGGGCGAGATCCGATCGCGGGGCGTCTCCCGTTGGGGTGGGCCGCTACAGCACCCGCGTCTTTCAGCGCCTTGGCCACCCGCGCAGCCGTCGGAGCCCCGTGCGGTCCCAGGTCATGGCGCGAGATCCAGGCGCGGATGTCGTCAACCGCTACAAGGTCCGCGCTCAGGGGCCAACGGCATTCCTCGATGCTGCTCTCAATCAGCTCGTCCAACTTGGACCGCGCCGACTTGCGCATGTCTTCGCGGGCAGTGGTGTAGGGCGCCTCGCCGAGCATGTTGTAGCTCGCCGTGTCCCGTAGCCAGAGCCACCGAGCGGCGAGAGCGGCGCCGCCGTCCTTGTACCACCGCGCCAGTGCCGCGAAGTAGGTCGGCTGCTGCTTCTCAGCGTCCGACCAGATGACGAAGAACCGACGTTCGCCGGGCTCAAGCGCGACAGCATCTTCGTGGTTAGTGAAGAATATCCCAGCCACGAGGTTCGGGATGGTGAACTGCTTGCCGTACTTAGGGTTCACGTGAAGGGTATGAGGCGGCGCAGCCAGGTAAGTCTTCAGCCGCTGCATCATCTCCTTCTTCTTGAAGTTCATCATCTCTTCGACGACAAACAGCTTCGCCTGCGCCAGCCAGCCCGAGTAAGAGCTATCCAGCTCGCTGGCGAGAATCTCCTGCACGTTGTGCAGGCCTAGCGCGACCCGAAGGGGCTCGATCAGCATCGACTTGCCGATGCCGTGCCGGCCGCCGATCACCACGCCATGGTTCGGCTTCTCGTTCTGCCGCTGGAGCACGGAGGCCATCCAGTCAAGGAATTGGGCACGAACGGTCGGGTCGGGGATGATGAGGACGAGGTGGTCGAGCCACGGCTGCACATCACGGTCGCTGACATGGACCTCCGGAACGCCTAAGGCGGGCCGCCACAGGTTCACGCGCCGTTCGGCGCCCTCGCCCACCAGAACGCCCTCGCCCGGCCGGTCGGTCATATCTACGACCGTCTGGCCGCGCGCCCTGCCATGCAGCTGCCTCGGCTCCTCGCTCTC
>CALEOQ010000075.1 GCA_937910255.1 uncultured Caulobacteraceae bacterium
GGGGGGCGGCCAGGGGCGCCGCCGGGCCGAGCCCCGGGCCGCGGGGATAGTCCTCCATGGACAGCAGCTTTTCGCGCTCGCCCGCCAGCATGTTGTCGACGGGCACGCCGGTCCAGCGGCTGACTACGGCGGCGATCTGCTCGGCGTCGACCACCTCGGGGCTGACCGGCTCCTCGGCGACCACAGCCTCAGCCTCGGCCAGGCTCCGCTCCAGGGGCGGGATCTCGCCATAGGCGATCTCCGAAGCCCGTTGCAGGTCGCCCCGGCGCTGGGCGGCGACCAGTTCGGCGCGCAGGCGATCCAGGGCCTCGCGGATCTGGGCGGCCGAGCTCAGCTTGTCCTTCTCCGCCTTCCAGCGGCCGGTCATGCCGGCGGATTCGGCCTCCAGCTCGACGAGCTCGTCCTCCAGCTTTTCCAGCCGCGCCTTGGAGGCCGCGTCGGTCTCCCGGGTCAGGGCCTCGCGCTCGATCTTCAGCTGGACGATCCGACGGTCGATCTCGTCCAGTTCCTCGGGCTTGGAGTCCACAGCCATGCGCACCCGGCTGGCGGCCTCGTCCACCAGGTCGATGGCCTTGTCGGGCAGGAAGCGATCGGCGATGTAGCGGTTGGACAGGGTCGCGGCCGCGACGATGGCGCTGTCGGAAATCCGCACCCCGTGGTGGACCTCGTACTTCTCCTTCAGGCCGCGCAGGATGGAGATGGTGTCCTCCACCGTCGGCTCAGAGACGAAGACCGGCTGGAAGCGGCGGGCGAGTGCGGCGTCCTTCTCCACATGCTTGCGGTACTCATCGAGCGTCGTGGCGCCGACGCAGTGCAGTTCGCCGCGGGCCAGGGCGGGTTTGAGCAGGTTGGAGGCGTCCATGGCCCCGTCCGACTTCCCGGCCCCGACCAGGGTGTGCATCTCGTCGATGAACAGGATGATCGAGCCCTCGGCGGCGGTGACCTCGTTCAGCACGGCCTTCAGCCGCTCCTCGAACTCGCCGCGATACTTCGCCCCAGCGATCAGGGAGCCCATGTCCAGCGACAGCAGCTTCTTGTCCTTCAGGCTTTCGGGCACGTCGCCATTGACGATGCGCAGGGCCAGGCCCTCGACGATGGCGGTCTTGCCGACGCCGGGTTCGCCGATCAGCACGGGATTGTTCTTGGTGCGCCGCGACAGCACCTGGATGGTCCGGCGGATCTCCTCGTCCCGGCCGATCACGGGGTCGAGCTTCTGGTCCCGGGCGGCCTGGGTCAGGTCGCGGGCGTAGCGCTTGAGGGCGTCATAGCCCTCTTCGGCCGAGGCGGAATCGGCGGTGCGGCCCTTGCGGACATCATTGGCGGCGCTCTCCAGGGCGCTGGCCTTCACGCCGGCGCTCTTCAGGGCGTCGGCGGCCTCGCCGCCTTCGGCCGCGATGGCCAGCAGCAGGCGCTCGGTGGTGACGAAGGCGTCGCCGGCGGTCTTGGCGTCGGCCTCGGCCTTGGCGAAGACCCGGGCGGTCTCCGGGGCCATATAGAGCTGGCCCGAGCCCCCCTCGACCTTGGCCCGTTTGGCCAGGGCCGCTTCGACGGCGGCGTCAGCCTCGTCGGGTCGGCCGCCGGCGCTCTGGATCAGGGCGCGGGACAGCCCGTCCTTCTCCTCAAGCAAAACCTTGAGCAGGTGGATGGGGGCAAGTTGCTGGTGTCGGCGGGCGAGCGCGAGGCTCTGGGCCGACTGGA
>CALEOQ010000076.1 GCA_937910255.1 uncultured Caulobacteraceae bacterium
GGCAGCGGTCGCTGAAGGGTGAGTAGTAGAGTGAGTCGGAAAGGGTAGTATGAGTTTTTTTTTTAAAATTCGGGCGACCACGGAGATGTACACACATTCCCTGCAAGACGCTCTTCTGATCTGCCACGATCGCCGAATATTCCGGCCAGGTGGACTTCTCCGGAGGCCAGTCCCTGGTCTGCGCCAAGGGCGAGGCCCTCTATCACGCCCCCGGCGGCCAAGTGACCTGCCGGCCCCAGAAGCCGGCCCGCGACTGCAATGAGCGCTCGCTGCTCCGCCGCTTCGGCGCGGGCATCAAGATCCTGACCATGGTCAGCACCGAGACCTACACGGCCTATCGCGAGGAAGAGGAATACTCGGAGTCCTCGTCCTCGATGGCGCTCAGCCTGGACGGCGGCGTCGGCGGCACGGTCTACTAAAGGGCCTCAGCTCTCCGGAACCACTTCGATCTTCCAGGCGCGGTCGGGCGACAAGATACGCTCGGCCGCGCGCTGCACATCAGCTGCGCTGACCCGTTCGGTGCCCGGGATGACGGCGCGGATGGCCTCCAGCCGGCGGGGGTCGGTCTGGGTGCGGGCCAGCTCGCTCAGCCAATAGTCATTGCCGACCCGGGCGCGCTCAATGCGCTCCAGCCTCGGCTGACGCGCGCGTTCCAGTTCATCGTCACCCACGGGATTGCGGCGAAGGTCCTCGGCGATCTCAGCCACGTCGGCGAAGAAGGAGTCGAGCCCCTCCGGCGGAATCTCCACGCTTGCGGAGATGTAGCCCCAGCCGGTCCAGACATAGGAGTGGTTGTAGTTGACCGAGGGGGAATAGGTCGCGCCCTGGCTTTCGCGCAGCTCCTCCACCAGGCGAAGCCGCAGGATTTCCCCAAGGATGGCGGCCTCGCGAGCGGCCTGAGGATCGGCGAAGAAGTCGGTGCTGGGCCATGCCACATAGCCGATCGCCTGGTCGGGGCGCCCCTTGTGGGTGCGCTGGACTGGTGTGGCTGTAGGCGGCGGGAAGGCGACCGGGGCGGCCTCGGGGCGGGTGGCTTCGACGCGAGGGGGCAGGGCGCCCAGGGTGCGGGCGACGGCGTCGGTGGCTTTTTCCACCGTGGTGTCGCCGACAATGATCACCTCGATAGGGCCGTTGGCGAGCGGCCCGGCCAATTGGCTCTTCAGGTCGTCGGGGGTCGCCTGAGCGATCTCGGCCTTGGTCGGAAAGGTCCAGCGACGATCGCCCGAATGCAGCAGGCCTGACAGGTCGCGGGACAGCACGCCCCCTGCGGTCGCCTCGTACTGTTCATGGATGGTCGCGCCAGCGGCCTGGATGCGGGCGAAGGCCTCTGTCCGCCAGGCCGGATCGGCCAGATAGGCGCTGAGCACCTGCATCTGGACGTCGAGGTCCTCGGGCCGCGTGGAGCCCGACAAGGTGAAGGCGTCGTCGCTGACCCGCAGGCGCGCGCCATAGACGTTGGAGGCCAGCACGCGCTCCATATCCTCGGCGGTGATCTCGCCGAGCCCGCCCTCGACCAGGGCCTGACTGGCCCAGGCCAGGCTTTGGGTGTCCGACGGCAGGCTCTGCAGCCCGTCGCCCACATTGACGGCGATAAGGATCTCGTCGTCCTGGAAGCGCGTCGGCTTGATGGTCAGGCGCACGCCGTTCTCGAAGCGGATGAAGACCGTGTCCAGGTCGGCGACTTCGCGGGTTTCGGCGACCTTGCCCGGGGCGCCGAACTGGCTATAGGGCCACTCCACCACGCTCAAGGCTTCGGGTGGGGCGACCTCGGTCTGACGGGAGGCCTCGTAGGCGCTCAGCACTGCCGTCTCGCCGCCTTCGACCTCGGTCGGGCTGGCCAGGAAGATCAGCGGACCTTGTCCCTGGAAGGCGTCCTGCAGCGCACGGGACACGGTGGCGGCCTCGAGCCCGTCAACCGCCGCGTCGAACAGAGCCAGATCCTGAGCCGGGCTGGTGACCACCTCGTCCTCGGCCGTGGCGCCCAGGATCTGCTGGGCGAGGCTCGACGGCCGCCGGGTGGCCGCGCCGGCCACGCTGGCCTGGAGGCGCACCCGGTACTCGGCCATCTCCCGATCCAGCTCGTCCTGGCGGACTCCGTGCAGCAGCGCGCGGCGTTGCTCGGCCTCGATGGCCTGCAGCGCCTCGCGCCAGCGGCCTTCCTGGGCGTTGGCGATGATGCTGGTGGTCTCGGCGGCGCCGAACTCGTCGTTCACAAAGGCGGCCGCCCCCAGGAAGGGCGGATCGGCCGCCCGCGACAGGACCGACAGGCGCCGGTTCAGAACGGAAAAGCCGAGCTGTTCGATCAGGTCGGCCTTGCGGCGGGCGTCAGAGTCCGCGGTGAGGTCCGGGTCACGGACCCAGGCGATCTGCAGCGCGCCTTGGACGCCGGGCTCCACGGCCACCTTGGCCTCCAGGCCGCGGCGACGGACCTCGCCAAGCTCGGGGTCCTCGCCTGCCGCGCCCTCGGCGGTCCAGCCGCTGAACGCCTCGACGATCTGGGCCTCCATGGCGTCGACATCGAAATCGCCGACCGCCACCAGCAAGGCCCGCTCGGGCCGGTAATAGGCCTCATAGAAGTCCCGGATCCGCGCGGCCGGGGCGCTGCGCAGCACCTCGACCTCGCCGATGGGATAGCGGTCGTTCAGCCGCTGGTCCTTAAGCAGGAAGGCCAGCCGGTCCTTGTAGGTGCGGTAGGAGGGCGCATCGCGGGCCCGCTCCTCCGAAAGGACGATCCCGCGCTCGCGATCCACCGCGTCCTGGGCGATCGTCAGGCTCATCGCGGTCTCCCGCAGCAGCATCAGGCTGGTGGACAGGGTCTCCTGGTCGGTCCGCGGCAGGTCGAGCTTGTAGATGGTCTCGTCGAATCCAGTGGAGGCGTTGGTGTCGGCGCCGAAGGCCAGGCCCAGGCGCTCAAGGATCTTGATCATCTCGCCTTCGGGCACGGCTTCAGAGCCGTTGAAGGCCATGTGCTCCAGGAAGTGGGCCAGGCCCTGCTGGTCGTCCGCCTCCATCAGCGATCCGGCGTCGATACGCAGGCGAAGCGCCGCCTGGCCTGCCGGTATGGTCTGGCGACGAATGGCGTAGCGCATGCCGTTGGGCAGGGCGCCGAAGCGGACTTCGGGATCGACCTCGACGTCGGAGACGGCCTGGGGCCATTGGCCCGGCGCCAGGCCCGCGGCCGGCGTCGCATAGGCGCCGGAGATCGGAAGAGCACACGTCCGAACTCCAGTCACGTCGTAATCTCGTATGCCGTCTTCTGCTTGAAAAAAAAAAACACACACAGCGTCCATCGCTCTGATATCTCCACCATTCAGCCCGGCTCGAGTC
>CALEOQ010000077.1 GCA_937910255.1 uncultured Caulobacteraceae bacterium
TGTGTGGTCTGTTTTTTTTTTTTTTTTCAAGCCGAAGACGGCATACGAGTTTACGACGTGACTGGGGTTCAGACGTGTGCTCTTCCGATCTACCGGCTGCGCGGCATCCGGGCCGTCCAGCAGTTGAAGCTGGTGACCACCACCTCGCTCCTGCCGCCCCTGCACGCCCATGGCGGCGCGGAGGATGAGCAAGCCGCCGATCTCCGCCACGCCGCTCGCTAGGCGTCTTCGGGCAGGACCAGTTCGCCCCGCGCCCGCCGGGCTTTCAGATAGGCGAAGGTGCGCGCGGTCTGGGCGAACAGGTGCTCGCCCGAGATCAGCCGACCATAGCGCGCCGGGCGATCGACGGTGACCAGCCGGGGATCAGGCTCGACCACCGTGTCGAAGTCGCAGGTGGCGAAGAAGGGGAAGCTGTAGCGCTCCTCGGCGACCTTACGCACCCGGTGGCTGGTGGCGGTGAACACCCCATTGGTCCAGGCCTCCAGCATGTCGCCGATATTGATCACGAAACAGCCCGGCCGCGGCGGCGCGTCGATCCAATCGCCGGCGCCGTTGCGCACCTCCAGCCCCGGCGCGGTGCCCCGCAGGATGGTGAAGAACTCATAGTCGGTGTGGGCGCCGATGCCCTCGCGATCCTCGGCCGTGGGATCATAGGGATAGTGGATCATCCGCAGCTGGCTGGGCGGTCGCCGCCGGTGGGGTTCGAAGTGATCCTCGGGCAGGTCCAGCGCCAGGGCGAAACCGCGGAACAGCCGCTGGGCCAGTTCCGAGACCGCCGCATAATAGGCGCTGGCGGCCTCCCGAAAGCCCGGCTGGTCTGGCCAGAGATTGGCCCCCAGCATCGGCGCCTCGGCCGCGGCGCCCGGCAGGTCGAGATTGAGGTCATAGGCCTCCTTGCGGTCGATGGTCCCGCCGGGAAACACCTCCTCGCCCTCGGGCACATAGCCGCTGTGGTTTTCGGAACGGCCGATATAGCTGGCCATCTTGGCGTCCATGGGCCGCGCGAAGAAGGCCTTGGCCGCCGCCAGGACATGTTCGAAGAGCCGTTCATCCAGGCCGTGTCCGGACACATAAAGGAAGCCGACCTCACGGGCGGCTGCGCCCATCTGCTCGGCGACGGCGCGTCGGGCGGCCAGGTCCGGCGCGCCCAGGCCCGAGATGTCGATCACCGGAATGCTGTCGAAGTCGGCCGTCATTCCCCGTCCTGGTCAGCCGCCAGGCTCCCTGAATGTGACTACGTTTCTTCGATTTCGTAATACCGCAATCAACGCAAGCCCTGCCTTGGCCTGCGGCTTCTGTTGCACGCGAAAGAGGCGCCCGAGGCAATCGGCGCCAGTGATTCAGGCGTCAGCCCGCCGAGAAATTCCCTCTGGCCCAAGGCCCTTGGAATATTACGAACTCTTCTGAATGTAATACTCAAGGGGACGCGCCAAGGCGGCGTGGCCACGGATGGAAGGGGAGTCCGAATGAAGTGGGTCAACGGATTACGCGCCTTGGCGATCGCCGCAGCCGGCAGCCTGGCGCTGGCGGCGTGCGGCCAGAACGCCGAGGAAACGGCTAAGGCGCCGGACGCGGTCGAAGAGTACACCATTGGCTGGACCATCTATGCCGGCTGGATGCCCTGGCCCTATGCCGAGCAGGCCGGCATCGTGAAGAAGTGGTCCGACAAGTACGGCGTCAACATCAAGCTCGTTCAGGTGAACGACTATGTGGAATCGCTGAACCAGTACACGGCCGGCACCCTGGACGGGGTGACCTCCACCAACATGGACGCCCTGACCATTCCGGCCGCCGCCGGCAAGGACACCACCGTGGTGATCGTCGGCGACTATTCCAACGGCAATGACGGCATCATTCTGAAGAACGGCTCGAGCCTGGCCGACATCAAGGGCCGCTCGGTCAACCTCGTGGAGAACTCGGTCTCGCACTATCTGCTGGCCCGCGGGCTGGAGAGCGCGGGCCTGGCCATGACCGACGTCTCGGTGGTCAACACCTCGGACGCCGACATGGTCGCGGCCTTCACCGCCCCGCAGACCACGGCCGTCGTGCCCTGGAACCCGCAACTGGCCGAGATCAAGAAGCAGCCGGGCGCGGTGGAGGTGTTCGACTCCACGGAAATCCCCGGCGAGATCCTCGACATGATGATCGTCTCCACCGAGGTGCTGGCCGCCAATCCGAACCTCGGCAAGGCCCTGGCCGGCATTTGGTACGAGACCATGGCCCTGATGAGCGCCGACACCCCTGAGGGCCAGGCCGCCCGCGAGGCCATGGCCCAGATTTCGGGCACCGACCTCGCCGGCTATGAGGGTCAGCTGGAGACCACCTACATGTACTACACGCCCCAGGCGGCCCTGGCGGCCATGACAGGTCCGGAGATCGTGGCGGCCAATGACAAGGTCCGTCAGTTCAGCTTCCAGGCCGGCCTGTTTGGCCAGGGCGCCCGGTCGGTGGACGACATCGGCATCAGCTTCCCGGGGGACCAGGTCCTGGGCAACGCCGAGAACGTCATGCTGCGCTTCGATCCGACCTACACCCAGATGGCGGTGGACGGGGCCCTCTAGGCCACGCCAACCTCAAACCGCCGCGTATTCGAGTATCCTGATCGAGGTGACCGCCCCATGCGCCGATTGCTGAACGCTAGGCCGCGTGGCGGCGGTCGCCTCCTCCTGGGCCTCTTGCCCATCGCCATCCTGATCCTGCTCTATCTGGTGGCCTCCCAGGCCCGCCATGCGGAGAACCCCCGCGACAAGATCCTGCCGACCCCCGCCGCCATGGCGGAGTCGATGGAGATCATGGCCCTGCAGAAGGATCCCCGCACCGGCGAGATCCCCCTGGCGGCCGACACCAAGGCCAGCCTCACCCGGCTGGGGATCGCCGTCGGCGCCGCGGCCGCCACCACCCTGGTCCTGGGTCTGTCGATCGGGCTTCTGCCCTATGCGCGGGCAGGACTTGGCCCACTGGTGGCGACGATCTCCGTCATCCCGCCCATCGCGGTCCTGCCCATATTGTTCATCGTCTTTGGCCTGGGCGAGACGGCCAAGATCGTGCTGATCTTCGTCGGCATCACGCCCTTCATGGTCCGCGACCTCGCCTCGCACGTCGCCGCGATCCCTGAGGAACAGATCGTCAAGGCCCAGACGCTCGGCGCCTCCACCTGGCTGGTGGCCCTGCAGGTCGCCCTGCCCCAGGCCATGCCGCGGCTGATCGACAGCGTGCGGTTTTCGCTCGGCCCGGCCTGGGTGTTCCTGATCTCCGCCGAGGCCATCGCCTCGGATGTGGGCCTCGGCTACCGCATCTTCCTGGTTCGTCGTTACCTGGCCATGGACATCATCCTGCCCTATGTCGCCTGGATCTCGCTGCTGGCGGTGATCATCGATCTGGCCCTGCTGACCTGGAGCCGCACCGCCTTCCGCTGGGCGCATGCGCCGGGGGGCCGCCGATGACCCCGGTCCTGTCGTTCCGCAATGTCTGGGTCGAGTACGGCGACCATGTGGTGCTGGAAAAGGTCAGCCTGGACGTAGCGCCCGGCGCCTTCGTCTCCATCGTGGGACCTTCGGGCGCCGGCAAGAGCACCTTCCTGCGCCTGGCGCTCGGTCAGGAAGCGCCCAGCCGAGGCGAGATCCTGCTGGACGGCGCGCCAATCCCGGCTGAGCCCGGCCCCGACCGCGGCGTGGTCTTCCAGCGCTATTCGGTCTTCCCGCACATGACCGTGCTGCAGAACGTGATGTTCGGCGCCCGTTGCGACCAGGCGCCGCTCACGGGCCTGCTCATGGGCGCCGACCGCCGCCAGGCCAAGGCCGAGGCGGTGGCGATCCTGGAGCAGGTGGGACTGTCCGCCGCGCTCAAGGCCTTCCCGCGGGCGCTGTCGGGCGGCATGCAGCAGCGCCTGGCCATCGCCCAGGCCCTGATCACCAAGCCGCGCATCCTGTTGCTGGACGAGCCCTTCGGCGCGCTGGACCCCGGGGTGCGCCTGGACATGCACGAACTGATCACCGGCCTATGGCGCGAGCATGGTCTGACCATCCTGATGGTCACCCACGACATCAAGGAGGCCTTCAAGCTGGGCACCCGGGTCATCGCCGTGGACAAACGCCGCCATGATCCGCACGCGCCGAAACGCTATGGCTCGACGGCGGTCTACGACTTCCCGCTGGACGACAAGCAGAAGACCGCGATCCCCCGGGAGATCGCGGCCCTAGGCGCGCGAGACTGAATTGAGGCTCAGGCCAGGCTGGCGATATAGGCGCGCCAGCCGCCCAGATGGGTGATGTCGGTCGCCCCGGCCAGGGCGCGGGGTTCGGCGACGAAGCCCTTGACGGTCGTCCCGTCCTCTAGACTCACCGTGCCGATGGCCAGCGGCGCCGGCACCTCGGCGGTGAACCCGCCAAAGCCCGCCACGTCCAGCTCATAGACCTCCACCTCGATGGCCGCGCCGTCATCTTCGCCCACATGGATCAGGGCCGGCTTGGGCGGCGTGGTCTGCGCCATGGCGTAGAGCTTGTAGGCCGGCGCCGTGCGGGTGCGGGCCACCAGCCGGGCGTTGCGGGAGGTCAGCTGCCAGTGCAGCGGCATGCCGGCCAGATGGGCGCCGACGACGCTGAGCCTAACGGTCTGGGGCTTGCCGGCGGTGTCGAGTTCGGGGGCGGCGGGCATGGGACGGATCTCCTCATAGCGACGGGCGAGGTCCAGCAGGGCGGCGTCCGCCCAGGCCGGACCGATCAGGGTGACGCCAAAGCCGGTGCCGTTGTCCCGGTAGCCGGCGGGCACGGCGATGGCGCTCATGTCGAGCAGGTTCACGAAGTTGGTGTAGAGGCCGAGATTGGCGTTGAGCGCGAAGGGCTCGGCCAGCACCTCGCTGATCCGGTAGATGGTCGGCGCCGTGGGCAGCAGCAGGACATCGATGGTCTCCCACAGGGCCTCGGCCGCCCGGGCGTGATCCTGCAGGGCATAGAGGCCCTTGAAGGTCTCCAGGCCCGAGACGCCGAACCCGGTCTGCACGATGGCCCGCACCACCGGATGGACCGCGGCCGGCGTCGTCCGCAGCAGATCCTCGATGGCGGCGGTGCGCTCGGCGACCCAGGGACCGGCATAGAGCAGCTGGGCGGCCTCCAGCAGGGGTGCGATGTCCACCTCCACCAGGGTCGCGCCGGTGGCCGCCAGCCGGGCGATGGCCTCGTCGTAGAACCGCTCCGACGCCGCGTCGCCCAGATAGTTGAGCTGGTCCAGGCGGGGCACGCCCATGCGGTAGTCGGCGCCCAGGGCCGGCGCGGCCGGGCCGGGCTGGCGGGAATAGGGATCGGCGGCGTCGAAGCCCGCGGCGACGGCGTCCACCAGGGCCGCGTCGGCGGCGCTCGCGGTGAAGACGGTGATGCAATCTAGGGACCGGCAGGCCGGGACGAGCCCTGCGGTGCTCCAGCTGCCCTTGGTCGGCTTGAGACCCACCAGGCCGTTGAAGGCGGCCGGCACCCGGCCCGAGCCCGCCGTGTCTGTGCCCAGCGCGAAGGCCACCAGCCCCGCCCCCACCGCCACGGCGCTGCCCGAACTGGAGCCGCCGCTGACATAGTCGCGGTTGAACACACACGCAGGGATTCCGTAGGGCGTGCGACTGCCCACCAGGCCGGTGGCGAACTGGTCGAGATTGGTCTTGCCCATCATCACCGCCCCGGCCGCCTGAAGCCGCGCCACCACGGTGGCGGTCTCATCGGGGACATAGGCATAGGCCGGGCAGGCCGCGGTGGTGGGCAGGCCGGCGACGTCGATATTGTCCTTCACCGCAAACGGGACGCCGGCCAGGGGCAGGTCCTCGCCGGCCGCGAGGCGTGCGTCGATCGCCCGGGCGGCGGCCAGCACGTCCTCAGGCCTGGGGCGTTCGATCCAGGCCTGGGGCTGGACCGCGTCATAGGCGGCGATGCGTGCGAGACTGTCGCGGGCGACCTGCTCGGCGGTCTGACGGCCCGACCGGACTTCGGCGGCGATGGCGGCGACGGACAGGCGGTCCATGGGCGGCTCCGGCTCAGGCGGGTTCGAT
Source organism: uncultured Caulobacteraceae bacterium (assembly GCA_937910255.1). Taxonomy (GTDB): domain Bacteria; phylum Pseudomonadota; class Alphaproteobacteria; order Caulobacterales; family Caulobacteraceae; genus Phenylobacterium. Next base: position 6,029 of record CALEOQ010000077.1, read on the forward strand.
GGCGATCATCGGCGCGCCGGGCGCGATGGCCTGGCGTTCCTGGGCGTAGACCTGGCGGACCACGCCGGCGGTGGGGCTGGCCACATCGCACTCGGTCTTCATGGCCTCAATGATGGCGATGACGGCGCCCTTTTCGACCCGGTCGCCGGGCTGGACCAGCATCTTCCAGACGCTGCCGCCCAGGGGCGCTTCCACCAGTTCGGCGCCATCGGGCACGACGATCGCCGGCGCCTCGGCCACATCATCGGCGGCGCTGGCCAGGGCCTCCACCCGGACGAACTCGCCGCGGCGCTCCCACTCGGCGCGCTCGGCGTCGAAGGCGGCCTCGCGGGTGGCCTGGAAGGTCTCGATGCTGGCGGCGTTCTCAGCCAGGAAGCGACGATAGTCCGACAGGCGGAAGGTCTCGTGATCGATCTGGATCTCCCGCCGACCCAGCGGGAAGTCGCGCCGCCACTCGGTCAGCTCCTCGTGGCTGACGGGGAAGAAGCGGATCTGGTCGAAGAAGCGCAGCAGCCAGGGCTTGCCCTCGGTGAAGGCGTTGGTCTGCCGATAGGTGTTCCAGACCTGGATGGTGCGGCCAAACAGCTGGTAGCCGCCGGGTCCCTCCATCCCATAGACGCACATATAGGCGCCGCCGATGCCGACCACATTGGGCGGCGTCCAGGTGCGGGCGGGGTTGTACTTGGTGGTCACCAGGCGGTGACGCGGGTCGATGGGGGTGGCCACCGGAGCGCCGAGATAGACGTCGCCCAGGCCCATCACGAGGTAGCGGGCGTCGAAGACGATGCGGTGGACGTCGTCCTCACTGGCCAGGCCGTTGATCCGCCGGATGAACTCGATGTTGTCCGGGCACCAGGGGGCGTCGTCGCGCACCGAGGCCATGTACTTTTCGATGGTCTCGTAGATCGCCGGGTCCTTCCACGAGAGCGGCAGGTGGACCACCCGGGAGGGGATTTCGAAGTCGTCGAGGCCGCCGAGCCGATCCTCGGCGTCGGTCAGCGCGCGCAGCAGTTCAGCCTGCGACAGCACCCGGCTGTCATAGTGGACCTGCAGCGAACGGATGCCTGGCGTGATGTCGATGACGCCGGGCAGCGCCATGGTCTTGAGCTCGAGCATCAGGGCGTGGATGCGCAGGCGCAGCTCAAGATCCAGGACGATTGGCCCGTACTCCACCAGCAGGTGGCGATCCCCCTGGCGACGATAGACGGCGCGAGGCCGATGCCCGGCGGCCTCGATCACGCCGAGGATCGGGCTGTCGCTGGAGAGCACGGCCGGCGCAGGCGTCTGCGGCATGGCCGGCTGCGCGGCGCCGGCGATCAGCGCGTCCTGCGCCTTCTCGGCGGCCACGGCCGCTTCGTCGCTGACGACCTGGAAGGCCACCGTGTCGCCGGGCGCCAGCTGGCCGGCCTTCCACAGGTCGGCCTGGATGATCACGAAGGGGCAGACGAAGCCCCCGAGCGACGGGCCATCCGGCCCCAGGATGATCGGCATGTCGCCGGTGAAGTCGACCGCGCCGATGGCGTAGGCGTTGTCGTGGATGTTGGAGGGATGCAGCCCCGCCTCGCCCCCGTCGCGCCGGGCCCACTGCGGCTTTGGCCCGATCAGGCGCACGCCGGTGCGGTTGGAGTTGTAGTGGACCTTCCACTGGGCGCTGGCGATCATCGCCACGTCGTCCTCGGTGAAGAAGTCCGGCGCGCCGTGGGGGCCGGCCAGCACGCGGACGCTCCAGGCCTTGGCGAGCGATGGTTGGTGCTCCTGGGTCAGCGCCGCCCGCGGCGGGCCGACCAGGCCGTCGCCGACCCGCAGCACATCGCCGGCCGCCAGGGTCCGCCCGGCATTGCCGCCGAAGCCGCCCAGGGTGAAGCTCGACCGGCTGCCCAGATAGGCCGGCACGTCGATCCCGCCGCGGACCAGAAGATAGGCCCGCAGCCCCGCCCCCTTCACCCGGCCGAGCTTCAGGGTCTGGCCGGCGGCGATCTGGAACGGGACGTAAGGGTTGATCGGCGCGCCATCCAGGCTCGCCTCCAGCGCCGCGCCGGCCAGGCAGACCGAGGCGGTGCGGTTGAACAAAAGGGTCGGGCCAAGGGCGGTGATCTCCAGCCCTGCGGCGGTCTCCATATTGCCCAGCAGGCGATTGCCCAGACGGAAGGCCAGGGCGTCCATCGGGCCCGACGGCGGCACGCCCACATCCCAATAGCCCTGGCGGCCGGGATAGTCCTGCACGGTGGTCGCGGGGCCGCCGCTCAGCACACGGATGGTCTGCGGTTGAAAAGCGATGTCGGCGAGCGCCCGGGTGGACACCTGGCCTGAGATGAACGCTTCGCTGCGGGCCACCTGCCGCAGCCATTCCAGATTGGTCTCCAGCCCGGCCAGTCGGGTGTCGTCCAGAGCCTGCTGCAGGGCCGCCACCGCCTGCTCGCGATCCGGCGCAGTGACGATCAGCTTGGCCAACAGGGGGTCGTAGAAGGCGCTGACCTCGGTCCCGTCCACCACCCAGGAATCGGCGCGGACGCCCTCGGGGAAGCGGACCTCCGTCAGGACGCCGGAGCTGGGCCGGTAGTCCTGGCCCGGGTCCTCGGCATAGAGCCTGGCCTGGATCGAAGCGCCGCGGGGGGCGGCTTCGAAGCCCGCCAGGAAGCCATAGTCCCCGGCCGCGCCGCGGATCATCCAGGCCACCAGGTCGACGCCGGTGACCTGCTCGGTCACCCCGTGCTCCACCTGCAGTCGGGTGTTCACCTCCAGGAAGAAGAAGTCGTCGCGCTCGGCGTCATAGAGGAACTCCACCGTGCCGGCCGAGCGGTAACGGGCCGCAGACGTCAGGCGCACGGCGGCCTCGATCAGGGCCTGCCGCGTGGCGGTCGGCAGGTGGGGGGCCGGCGTCTCCTCGATGACCTTCTGATTGCGCCGCTGGAGGGAGCAGTCCCGTTCGCCAAGCGCGACCACATGGCCTTGGCCGTCGCCAAACACCTGAACCTCGATATGCCGGGCCTGGCGCACATAGCGCTCCAGGAAGACCCCGCCGTCGGAGAAGTTGCTGCCGGCCAGGCGGGTGACCGCGGCGAAGGCCTCGGCCACAGCGGCCTCATCCTCGCACACCCGCATGCCGATGCCGCCGCCACCGGCGGTGGCCTTCAGGATCACCGGGAAGCCGATGGTCCTGGCCGCGTCCAGAGCCGCGGAGGCATCGGTGAGCAGGTCGGTCCCCGGCGCGAGGGGCACGCCCTGGGCCTGGGCCAGATCCCTCGCCGTATGCTTGAGGCCGAAGGCGCGGATATTGTCCGGCGTCGGACCGATGAAGGCGATCCCGGCCGCCTCGCAGGCCTCGGCGAAGGTGACATTCTCGCTCAGAAAGCCATAGCCGGGATGGATGGCCTGGGCCCCGGTCGCCCGGGCCGCGGCCAGGATGGCCTCCACGTCCAGATAGGACTGGGCGGCCGGCGCAGGCCCGATCCGCACCGCCTCGTCGGCTTGGCTGACATGCAGGGAGCCGGCGTCGGCGTCGGAGAACACCGCCACGGAAGCCACGCCCATCTCCTTGAGCGTGCGCAGGATGCGGCAGGCGATAGCGCCCCGGTTGGCGACGAGAACCTTGGTGAACACTGAACTGACCCTGCTCAGGCGGCGATGATCATGCGCACCGGCGTCGGATTGAAGCCGTTGCAGGGATTGTTGATCTGCGGGCAGTTGGAGACCACCGCCACCAGATCCATCTCGGCGCGGATGTCCACATAGAGGCCCGGCGCCGAAATGCCGTCCACGATGCCCAGCGCCCCGTCGGCCTCTACCGGCACGTTCATGAACCAGTTGATGTTGGAGACCATGTCGCGCTTGCCGCGCCCGTGGCGGGCGTTGGCCTGCAGGAAGTTCTCGACGCAGGCGTGCTGGCCCTTGGTGTGGTGGCCATAACGCAGGGTGTTGCTCTCGCAGGAGCAGGCCCCGCCGATGGTGTCGTGATAGGCCACAGAGGTGCCCAGCACCGTGGCCATCGGATGGCCCTCGTTGGACAGCAGCACCGAGCCCGTCCGCAGGAAGATGTTGCCCTGGGCGGCGATGGTGTCCTGGGCGCTGTAGCGCTCGGCGTCGTCGGCCAGCGCGTACATCAGGAAGTCGACCGCCTGGTTCCCCTCAAGGTCGATGATCCGCAGCACCTCGCCCTTGCGGACGACGTGGTCCCAGGGCGCCAGGGCGGGCACGATCTCGTCATGCAGGACGGGGCCGGGCAGTCCGGCCAGGGCGATGTCGGTCATGGCGGCGTCCCCTCTAGCGACGGAAATAGTCTTCGACGTTGAGAAAGGCCCGCAGGCCCTCCGGCGTCGCATTGCGGATGGGATCGTCGTCGGGCGTCACCGGCCCGCGCCAGGCGCTGACCCGTAGCGGCGTGACGCTGTAGTCGGGCCGGGGATCGCGAACATGGGGGCAGTTGGCCAGGGCCACGATCACATCCATCTCCGTGCGCAGGGTCAGGCTGCGACCGGGGGCATGGGGTCCGACCTGCGTCTCGACCGCGCCCTCCGGCCCGATCTTCACGCCCTTGAACCAGTTGATGCACGGATGGATGTCCCTGCGGCCCAGGCCGAACTTGGCCAGGGCCAGGGAGAAGCGGTCCCGGGCGTTGGGGTGCGGTCCCCAGTTGTCGCCGGTCCCGTAGCGCCGGGCGTTGGAGGCGGCGTTCGAGGCCCCGCAGAAGGCGTCGTGGGTTTCGGCGCCGTCCTCCAGCAGGCTCATCATCACCCGCCCCATGTCTGAGAGCAGCAGGCGGCCCTCGCCCAGATAGGCGTTCCACTGCACCTTGACCGTGTCGGCCACGTTCAGCCGCTCCACGGGATTTTCGGCGTTGAACACCAGCATGGAAGCGCAGGCGTCGCCGGCGAGGTCGACGAGACGCAGCCGCGCGCCGCGGTTCAGGCGCTTGGCGGCGTAGCCCCTCGCCGCAATCGTCTCTTCCCAGAGCATGTCCTCGGCCGCCACCCCGGCCGGAAGGTCGCGGGCCTCGCTGGGCGGCAGGGTGGGCATGGCCTCGATACGGGTGGCGCCTTGGGCGCGGGCGTGGGCCTGGGCGCTTTTCGGGTCGGCGGTGGACGAGGCGTTCATGCCACGCCTCCAGCCTGGGCGGCCTTGCCCCCGCGGCCATGGGCGTGCAGCGGCGGCAGCAAGGCGCGGGTGGTCACCAGCCGGATCTGGTGGACGCCACGGATGCGGCGCAGTTCGTCACAAAGCCTATGAAGCCGCTCCGAAGGGCCCTGAACCAGCAGCACCTCCAGGGACTGATCATCCTCCAGGAAGACATGCTGGGAGGAGATCACCTCCTTCAGGAATGACCCCTGCGCCTGGGCCAGGGCCTGGCGGACCCGGCCGCTCTCGGCCCGATAGATCAGGGTGATGGTGCCGGCCAGGATGGCGCCGTCGCGGCCCTCGCTGTGCTCGGCCAGTTCATGGCGAATCAGCTCGGCGATCATCTGCGAACGACTGGGCAGGTCGCGCTCGGCCACCATGGCGTCGAGCTGGGCCAGCAGTTCGGCCGGCAGGCTGACGCTAAGGCGGGCGAGTTGGGAAATCGGTTCCACGGTCATGGGGTGATCTTGGCTCCGGTATTACGTTCGTCAATTTTCGTAATACCGAACGGGTCGCCGGTCCAGGCCCCGCCTGCGACTTGGGCGCCCAGCCTTCTTCGGCGCCTATGCCGCGGGCGCCTGCCCCAGCGGCTCGGCATCGGGGCCCGAACCCCTGGGGGGCGGCTTGTGTGACGCGTCTTGCGCAGACAGTCGGGCGAGAGTGATTGGCGCAAGCCGATAACCTCCCTAACCTGCGCCGAACCGCCGCCGTAATGCGGCCCTTAGTTTCAAGAGAGTCGCATGACCGATTCGCCGCCGCCGAGCCCCGCTGTCGAGGCGCCCGCCAAACGCACCCTGCTTCAGCGCTGGTGGTTCGATGTCGTCCTGTGGAAGCGGATTCTGCTGGCCCTGGTGCTTGGCGTGATCGCGGGCCTGTTGCTGGGCGAACAGGCGAACGCCATCAAGTGGATCGGCGACCTGTTCGTGCGGCTGATCCGCATGATCGTCGTGCCCCTGGTCTTCGTCTCCATCGTCGCCGGCGTGGCGGGGATGGGCGATCCCCGGCGCCTGGGCTCCATCGGCGCCAAGACCATCTTCCTCTACCTGCTGACCACCGCCATCGCCGTGGGCGTCGGCATGGTCATGGGCACCCTGTTTGGTCCGGGCAAGGGCGTCACCTTCGAAGGCGTCACGCCCGAAGCGGTCGGTACGGCCCCGCCCGTCAGCGAGCAACTGCTGGGCATCGTGCCGCTGAACCCGATCGAGGCCCTGGCCCGCGGCGACATCCTGGCGGTGATCTTCTTCTCCTTCCTGGTCGGCGCGGCCATCCTGGCCGTCGGCGAGAAGGCCGATCCGGTGCGCAAGCTGTTCGATTCCGGGGTGGACATCGTCCTCTACATCACCCGCCTGGTAATGGAGGTGGCGCCGTTCGGCGTCTTCGCCCTGATGGCCTGGGTCATGGGCACGGCGGGCCTGAGCGTCTTCTACAACATCTTCCTGCTGGCTGCGGCCCTGCTGGTCGGCTGCATCATCCACATCCTGGTCGTCCATGGCGGCATGCTGCGGGTGCTGGCCGGCCTGCCGATCTGGCCCTTTTTCCGCGACATTCCCGACGCGATGATGGTGGCCTTCTCGACCTCGTCCAGCGCCGCGACCCTGCCGGTCTCCATGCGGGTGGCCGAGAAGAACCTGGGGGTCAGCCACACCGTGGCCTCCACCGCCCTGCCCCTGGGCACCACGGTCTCGATGGACGGCACGGCCCTCTATATCGGCCTCCTGGCCATGTTCACCGCCCAGGCCTTCGGCATCGAGTTGTCGCTGACCCAGTATCTGCTGGCCGGCCTGACGACGATCCTGGTGTCGGTCGGCACAGCCCCCATCCCGTCGGCCTCGCTGTTCATGCTGGCCGCAGTGCTGACCACCATGGGGGTCTCGCCCGAGCAGACCGCCCTGGTGGTGGGCTTCGTCCTGCCCTTCGACCGCCTGCTCGACATGACCCGCACCGTGGCCAACAACACCTCCGACCTCGCCGTGGCCGTCACGGTGGCCAAGTGGGAAGGTGAACTGGACGAAGCCTCCTATCGCGCCAAGCCTGTCGAATGAGGCCTTGCGAGCCTTGGGGCTTGCGGCCGGGCGGGGCATGGCCGAACTAGACAGTCATGCTCTCGCTCACGCCTGAACTCTTCCTGCTCGTCACGGGCGTGCTTCTGCTGACCACCGTCCTGGCGGGCACATTGTCCAGTCGCTTTGGCGTGCCGGCCCTGATCGGCTTCCTGGCGCTCGGCATGCTGGCCGGCTCGGACGGGCCAGGCGGGATCGGCTTCGCCGACTATCAGGTGGCCCAGACCATCGGCGTCGCCTGCCTGATCTTCATCCTCTTCTCCGGGGGGCTCGACACCCCCTGGAAGGCGGTGCGCCTCGTGCTCTCGCCGGCCCTGGTCCTGGCCACGGTGGGCGTGGTGATCAGCGCCGGCATCGTCAGCCTGACGGCCATTCTGCTGCTGGATTTCAACCTCCTGCAGGGATTCCTGCTGGGCAGCGTCGTGGCCTCCACCGACGCCGCCGCCGTCTTCGCCGTCCTGCGCAACCAGGAGACCAAGATCCGCGAGGACGTCCTGGCCCTGATCGAGCTGGAAAGCGGCTCCAACGACCCCATGGCCATCTTCCTGGTGGGCGTGGCCCTGGCCCTGATCGCCGTTCCGTCCACGCCCCTGCTGAGCTTCGTGCCCGACTTCCTCCTGCAGATGGTCCTGGGCGCCGCCATCGGCCTGGCCATCGGCTATGGCTTCACCGTGATCCTGACCCGGGCCAAACTCCGCCAGGGCGGTCTCTTCCTGGTGGTGTCGGTGGCCGCCGCCCTCCTGGCCTTCAGCCTGGCCGGCGTGCTGACGGGAAGTGGGTTCCTGGCCGCCTATGTGGCCGGCGTGCTGGCCGGCAACCGGGAGTACCCCGGCCGCCGGGCGGTCTCGCAGTTCCAGGACGGCCTGGCCTGGCTGGCCCAGGTGGTGATGTTCCTCACCCTCGGCCTGGTGGTCTTCCCCCACCAGCTTCCGGGCGTCGCCCTGGACGGCCTGGCGATTACGGCGGTGCTGATGCTGGTGGCGCGGCCCGCCAGCGTCTTCATCAGCCTCGCCCCGTTCCGCCAGTTCGACTGGCGGACCAAGCTGTTCGTCTCCTGGGCCGGCCTGCGCGGCGCGGTGCCCATCGTCCTGGCCACCTTCGGCATCGTCGCCGGGGTGGAGGACGCCCAATCAATGTTCAACATCGTCTTCTTCGTCGTGCTGGCCTCCAGCGTGATCCAGGGACCGACCATCGGCCTGCTGGCCAAGCGGCTGGGCCTGGACCAGAAGACCTCTCCCAAGCCGTCAAAGGCCACGCCGATCAGCCCCACCCCGACAAAGGCCGAGGAGACCGCGACATGAGCCGCCAGGATCTCGCCCGCCTCATCGAGGGCGCACGCAACATCGTCGTGTTCACCGGCGCCGGCATCTCAACGGAGTCCGGCATCCCCGACTTCCGCAGCCCCGGCGGGGTGTGGAGCCAGATGAAGCCCATCTATTTCCAGGAGTTCGTGGCCAGCGAGGAAACCCGCCGCGAAGCCTGGACCCGCGCCTTCGCCGGCCGCGCCGGCTGGACAGGGCGCGAGCCCAACGCCGGCCACCACGCCGTGGCCCGCCTGGTGGCCAAGGGCCAGGTCAGCGCGGTCATCACCCAGAATGTCGACAACCTGCACCAGGCCTCGGGCGTGCCAAGCGACCGGATCATCGAACTGCACGGCAACGCCAGCTACGCCACCTGCCTGGCCTGCGGCCTACGGCACGAGCTGCCCCAGCTGAAGCATGATTTCGAAACCACCGGCGACATTCCCACCTGCCGCGAGTGTGGCGAGCTGGTGAAGACCGCCACCATCTCGTTTGGCCAGGCCATGCCCGAAACGCCGATGAAGCGGGCCACCGCCGCGACGCTGTCCTGCGATCTCTTTCTGGTGCTGGGCTCGTCCCTGGTGGTCTATCCGGCCGCGGAGTTTCCCCTGCTGGCCAAGCGCCGCGGTGCGGCTCTGGCGATCGTCAATCGCGAGCCCACCGACCAGGATGAGGCCGCCGACCTCGTGCTCCACGACGAGATCGGCCCCACCCTCAGCGAAATTGTCCCGGTCGACAGCTAGGCCCGTCAGGCCGCCGCGCTGGGCCGCCCCTTCACTCGCTCGAACCAGGCCGGCAGCCATTTGGCTTCGGACGGCAGGGGCTGGCCCACCTGGGTCCCGAAGGCCAGGAAGCAGAACAGCAGAATATCGGCCAGGCTGAAGCGGTCGCCGCAGACGAAGTCGCGCCCGTCCATCAATCCGTCGAGCCAGAGGATCTTGTCCTTGGCGATGGCCTTGAGGTCTTCGGCCGCCTCGGCCCGCACCAGGCGAAAGCGGCTTTCGAACAGGGGCCGGCCCTCAGCCGCGCGGAAACCGCTGGTGAGCGGCTCGACGATGTTGAGATCGATCCGACGCGTCCACATGCGGGTCTCGGCCCGCTGCTCGGCGGTCGCGCCGATCAGCACCGGCTGCGGGGCGATCTCCTCCAGATATTCGCAGATGGCGGTGATCTCGCAGACGACGGTTCCGTCATCCAGCTCCAGCGCCGGCATCTGGCCGGCCACATTGACCTCGTGCGCGTAGGGCGGCTGGCGGTTCTCGCCCTTCATCAGGTCCACCTGCTGCTGGGGGATATCCAGGCCCTTCTCGGCCATGAACATGCGCACCACGTGCGGATTGGGTCCGACGGAATTGTAGAACTTCATGGCGGCGTCTCCCTTGGCTCTCATTGGCGACAAGATGAGGGAATTCACCCTGGGTCAGGTCAAGCCTGTTCCGGACAGGGGCTCGCCGGATCATCGTCGGCGCAGGCCTCTTCCATGCGGACATAGTGGTCGCCGCGATCGGTGGCCTCCAGGGCCGGCGCAGGCTCTGGCCGAGCATTGGTGACGACCTCGGCGCCCTCGGTAAGGGTCCGGTGGATCGGGCATTTCTCGGCGATCTCAATGATGCGCGCCCTTTGGTCGGCGTCGAGCTCGCCCTCCAGGCCGATCTCGCGGACGAACCGGTCCTTGGTCGTCGCCGTGCGCGCCTCGTGGGTGACCTCGACGCTGACCTTGTCCAGGGGCCAGCCCTTGCGGTCGGCATAGAGGCGGCAGGTCATCGCCGTGCAGGCGCCCAGGGCGGCGCCCAGCAGATCATAGGGGCTTGGTCCGGAATCCATCCCGCCCACATCCACCGGCTCGTCGGCGAGGAACCGGGCAGGACCAGCCTGGACGACCACCTGGAACTTGCCCTCCCCGGTTTCCTCCACCCGGACCGCTTCGCGGGAGACCGTCTCGATAGCCCGCGGCGTGGTCAAATAGCGGGCGGCCCAGGCGGAGATGACGGCGGCGGCATAGTCGGAATCGGCCTTGTCGCTCAGCAGATGATCGGCGTCGTCCAGGGACACGAAGCTCTTGGGATGGCGGGCGGCGAGGAAGATCTCGGTGGCGTTGTCGATGCCCACCACCTCGTCGCGCGGCGCGTGAAGGATCAGCAGGGCGCGCTTCAGATGGACGATCCGCTGGGCCTGGTTCTGCTGGGCCAGGTCGGCGATGAAGCCGGCGCCGAGCTCGAACTGGCGGCCGGCGATCTCCACCGGAACCGGCTCGGCGCCTGCGCCTGACGCCTCTGCGCCCTCGATATGGCGCAGCACATGTTCAGCCGAGGCCGGGGCGTTGACCACCGCCACCGCCCGCACGGTGGGGCATTCACCCGCGGCGGCCAGTACGGCGGCCCCGCCGAAGCTGTGCCCCACCAGCACCTGAACCTCATGGCCCGCGGCGTTCATCGCCTCGACGGCGCTGACCACATCGGTGACGTCGCCGGACAGGCCAGCGCCGAACTCGCCCTCGCTCTCGCCCAGGCCGGTGAAGTCGAACCGCAGCACGCCGAAGCCCTTGTCGGCCAGGGCGCGGCTGATCCGCACCGCGGCGTGCGAGCGCTTGTCGCAGGTAAAGCAGTTGGCGAAGACGACATAGGCCCGGGGCGGCGATGCGCCCGTTTCCAGCACCCCGGAAAGACGTCGCCCGGCCGCGCTCTCGAAGTCGAATAGATCGGAAGAGCACACGTCTGAACTCCAGTCACGTCGTAATCTCCTACGCCGTCTTCTGCTTGAAAAAAAAAAACACACTACCCCTCAAACCCCTACGACCCTATCACACC
>CALEOQ010000078.1 GCA_937910255.1 uncultured Caulobacteraceae bacterium
TTCGTGTGGGTATGTGGGAGTCAACAGACGAGGATGGGAAGGAGGCGCTACGTTGGGGAGGAGTCGAGGTCGTATGAGATGGTTTTTTTTTTTCAAGCAGAAGACGGCATACGAGATTACGACGTGACTGGAGTTCAGACGTGTGCTCTTCCGATCTGTTCGGTGGGGGTGCCTTCGTCGTCCACGGTCAGCGAGCCGCGGCGGCCGGCCAGGGCGCCGTCGTCGAACACGGTGACGCCAGGCGCAGCCACCCGCTGGCCGATCTTGCCGGAGAAGGCCGAGGTGCCCTTGCGGTTGAAGTCGCCCTCCAGCCCATGGCCGACGGCCTCGTGCAGCAGCACGCCGTTCCAGCCGGGGCCCAGCACCACGTCCATCTCGCCGGCCGGGCAGGCTACGGCCTCCAGATTGACCAGGGCCTGGCGCAGCGCCTCCTCGCCCTGCTCATGCCAGGCGTCCGGACTGATCCAGCCTTCGAAGCCGGCGCGACCGCCGGCGCCGGAGAAGCCGACCTCGCGGCGGCCGTCCTTTTCGACGGTCACCTGGATGTTGATGCGCGACAGGGGGCGGACGTCGCGGATCAGCCGGCCATCGGCCCGCAGGATCTCCACGATCCGGCGCTCACCGCTCAGGCTGGCCATCACCTGCACCACCCGCGGGTCGCGGGCGCGGGCCCAGGCGTCGATCTCCTGCAGCAGGGCGACCTTGGCGGCGAAGTCCGGAGAGGCGAGGGGATCGTCCTCGCCATAGAGGCGGCTATTGGTCGAGCGCGGGCCTTCGGCGGCCACGCCCTGATAGCCGCGTTTGGCCAGGGCCGCCGATTGGCCGGCCCGGCGCAGGGCGGCTTCCGAGATTTCGCTGGAATGGGCGTAGCCGGCGGTCTCCCCGGCTACGACCCGCAGGCCAAATCCCTCGGTCGAATCATAGGCGGCCGATTTCAGCCGACCGTCATCAAACAGGAACGACTCGCTCTCGGAGCGCTCGGCGAAAATCTCGCCGTCATCGGCGCTCGCCAGGGCTTCGCCCAGGATTTCGCGGGCGCGCTCGGGGGCGACGCCGCAGGAGTCCAGGATGGAAGGCGCGGGCGTATGGGCGTTCATCAGAGACCTCGAAAACGAGCAGGCTCCAAGACATAGGGGCTCTGGGGCTCCGCGTCACGGCCAGGCGCCTGCGGCGATGCAAACTTGGACGCCGGGCGATGCGTCATATGGCCTCGGTCACGTTCGCCTCAGACAAGCGCAACCAACCGCCTTGCGCCTTGGCAAGCTAGGGGAGAGCGCGTATGCACGCCCGCTGAGGGCCTAGCGGCGAATATCTTCGCTGCGTAAGCCTCGTTTCAGTCGGGGGGCGGCGACCACGCATTCGGCGGGAGGTCCGCCCGGCCAAAGAGACCGAGGGGACATGAAGTCGAGCTTGCAGGGGATGCGGACGTGGGCGGCAGGCGCCGTCGCGGTCGCCATGACGGCGTTCTGGGGTGTCCAGGCGCTGGCCCAGGACCTTATGGGTCAGCCTACGCCTAAGGGGATTGCGCTACAGCCGGCCGCCGCGCCGCTGAAGCATGATGCGATCTTCTTCCACGACGCCATTCTGATGCCGATCATCACGATCATCACCCTGTTCGTGGCCGGTCTGCTGATCTGGGTGATCGTGCGCTACAACGCCCGCTCCAACCCGGTGCCGGCGAAGTTCAGCCACAACACCACCATCGAGGTCATCTGGACCCTGGTGCCGGTGCTGATCCTGGTGTTCATCGCCATCTTCTCGTTCCGGCTGCTGTTCAACTACAACGACATGCCCCGCCCGGACCTGACGGTGAAGGCCGTCGGCTACCAGTGGTACTGGGGCTATGAATATCCCGACCATGAGGTGGGCGAGTTCATCTCCAACATGCTGCCGGAGGAAGAGGCCGACGCCGCGGGCGTGCCTTACCTGCTGGCCGCCAACCAGCCCATGGTGGTGCCGGTGGGCAAGACGGTGCGGGTGCTGGTCACCGCCGCCGATGTCATCCACTCCTTCGCCCTTCCGGCCTTCGGCCTGAAGACGGACGCCATTCCCGGCCGCGTGAACGAGACCTGGTTCACCGCCGAGAAGGAAGGCGTCTATTACGGCCAATGCTCGGAGCTGTGCGGCGTGGACCACGCCTTCATGCCCATCGAGATCCGGGTCGTGAGCCAGGCGGAGTTCGAAGCCTGGGTCGCCAGCAAGGGCGGCAATCCCACGGGCCAGGCCGCCACCACCGAGGCCGAGGCCACCGCGCCCACCATCGACGAGGCCGGCGTCGACGCCGCGGCCGTCGAGGGTGAAACCACCGATGAGGCGGCCGACGCGCCGCAAGAGACCGCTGCGCCTGCTGCCGCAGCGGCCGCGAACTGACCCAGGGGTAGAGTAAAGATGGCTCACGCCGCCGCACACGGTCACGACGACCACGATCACAAGCCGGGGTTCTTCACCCGCTGGTTCCTGTCCACTAACCACAAGGACATCGGCACCCTGTACCTGCTGTTCGCCATCATGGCGGGCATCGTGGGCGGGGCTCTGTCGGGCCTGATCCGCTGGGAGCTGGCTGAGCCCGGCATCCAGGTGTTCGTCCAGGGCTCCTGGCTCGACCAGCTCGGCTGGATCGAAGCCAGCCACCACGGCTACAACGTCGTGGTCACCGCCCACGCCCTGGTCATGATCTTCTTCATGGTCATGCCGGCGATGATCGGCGGGTTCGGCAACTGGTTCGTCCCGATCATGATCGGCGCGCCGGACATGGCCTTCCCGCGGATGAACAACATCTCCTTCTGGCTGCTGGTGGCCGCCTGGGTGCTGTTGCTCACCTCGATGTTCGTCGACGGCGGCCCGGGCCGCGGCTTCGGCGGCGGCTGGACCATCTATCCGCCGCTCTCGACGCTCGGCCACACCGGCCCGTCCATGGACCTGGCCATCCTGTCGCTGCACGTGGCCGGCGCCAGCTCGATCCTCGGCGCGATCAACTTCATCACCACCATCTTCAACATGCGCGCGCCGGGCATGACCCTGCACCGGATGCCGCTGTTCGCCTGGTCGGTGCTGATCACCGCCTTCCTGCTGCTGCTGTCCCTGCCCGTCCTGGCCGGCGCCATCACCATGCTGCTGACCGACCGCAACTTCGGCACCAGCTTCTTCAACGCCGCCGGCGGCGGCGACCCGGTGATGTTCCAGCACCTGTTCTGGTTCTTCGGCCACCCCGAGGTCTACATCCTGATCCTGCCGGGCTTCGGCATCATCAGCCACATCGTGTCGACCTTCTCGCGCAAGCCGGTGTTCGGTTACCTGGCCATGGCCTACGCCATGGTGGCCATCGGCTTCGTCGGCTTCGTCGTGTGGGCGCACCACATGTACACCGTCGGCATGAACATCAATCTGCGCGCCTACTTCGTGGCCGCGACCATGGTCATCGCCGTGCCGACGGGCGTGAAGATCTTCTCCTGGATCGCCACCATGTGGGGCGGGTCGATCAGCTTCAAGACGCCCATGCTTTGGGCGATCGGCTTCATCTTCCTGTTCACCGTGGGCGGGGTCACCGGCGTGGTCCTGGCCAATGCCGGCATCGATTACAGCCTTCACGACACCTATTACGTGGTGGCTCACTTCCACTACGTGCTCAGCCTGGGCGCGGTGTTCGCCATCTTCGCGGGCTTCTACTACTGGTTCGAGAAGATCTTCGGCGTGAAGTACCGCGAGTGGGCCGGCGTGCTGCACTTCTGGATCACCTTCATCGGCGTGAACCTGATCTTCTTCCCGCAGCACTTCCTGGGCCTGCAGGGCATGCCCCGCCGCTATGTGGATTATCCGGAGGCCTACACCTACTGGAACCAGATCTCGTCGGTGGGCTACGCCATCACCGCGGTCGGCGTGGTGGTCTTCCTGCTGATCCTGCTGGAAGCGGCCATCGTTCGCCGCAAGGCCGAGGCCAACCCGTGGGGCGAAGGCGCCACGACCCTGGAATGGACGCTGCCTTCGCCGCCGCCGTTCCACCAGTTCAACGAACCGCCGGTCATCAAGGGCGACAGCCACCACTGACCGGACGGCCCGGACGAGACAGGGGCGCGGATCGGTCACAGCCGAACCGCGCCCCTTCGCCGTTGTGCCGGGTCTGATTAGGAGTATGTCTTGGCGACCATGACGCCCGCCATTCCAGCGACCGCCCAGCCTGCCCGTTGGCAGGACTATATGCAGCTGCTCAAGCCGCGGGTGATGTCTCTGGTGGTCTTCACCGGCGCCACGGGTCTGATCTGCGCCGATGCGCCGATCCACCCGCTGCTGGGCGCGGTCGCCATCCTCTGCATCGCCATCGGCGCGGGCGCCTCGGCCGCCCTGAACATGTGGTACGACGCCGATATCGACGCGCTGATGCGGCGCACCCGCGGGCGGCCCGTGCCGGCCGGTCGGGTGCAGGGGGCCGAGGCCCTCTCCATGGGCGTGGTGCTGTCCCTGCTGTCGGTGATGTTCATGGGCGTGGCGGTCAACTGGCTCGCCGCAGGCCTGCTGGCCTTCACCATCTTCTTCTACGCCGTCGTCTATTCCATGTGGCTCAAGCGCTCGACGGCCCAGAACATCGTCATCGGCGGCCTGGCCGGCGCCCTGCCGCCGGTGATCGGCTGGGCGGCGGCGGCGGGCGAGACCCCCCTGAACGCCTGGCTGCTGTGCGCCATCATCTTCATGTGGACGCCGCCCCACTTCTGGGCCCTGGCCCTCTACACCAGCGAGGATTACGAGAAGGCTGGCGTGCCGATGATGCCGGTGGTCGCTGGGCCGGCCTCCACCCGCCGACAGATCTTCATCTACAGCCTGCTGTTCACCCCGCTTTGCCTGGTCCCGGCCTTCACGGGCCTGGGGGGAACGGCCTATCTGGCGGTGGCGGGCCTCGGCGGCGCGGTCTTTTTGATCCTCGCCTGGCGGGTGCTGCGCAGCGCGGCGGGCGACAGCGCCGATCCGCGCGTGGACGGGCGCCTCTATGACGTCCGCGCCGGCGCCAAGGACGCGCGTAACCTGTTCGCCTTCTCGATCCTCTATCTCAGCCTGTTGTTCGCGACCCTGCTCATTGAGGGGCTGCTTGGCGCGCCGAGCTTCATGAACCTGATCCCCGGAGCGGCATGATGAGCGATGCGAACGATCCCCAGTCGCCTCAGAACGCCACGGGCGGTGCTGGGCAGGGGCCAGGCCCGGACCCCATGAAGGCCAAGCGGGGCCGCAATATCGCCTTGGCCCTGGGCCTGGTCGGCTTCGCCGTGCTCGTCTTCCTCGTCACTGTCGTTCGATTGGGAGCCAACATCCTTGACCGCCCCCTCTGAACCGAACACGCCCCCGCCCGTCGACCCCAGCCGCCGCAACGCCCGGCTGGGCCTGGTCTGCGTCGGTGTGTTCGCCGGCATGGTTGGTCTGGCCTATGCCTCGGTGCCGCTCTATCGCGCCTTCTGCCAGGTGACGGGCTTTGACGGCACGGTCAGCCGGGCCGAGGCGGCTCCGAGCCAGGTCATCGACCGGACCCTGAACATCCGGTTCGACACCAATGTCCGCAATCTGCCCTGGACCTTCCGGTCGGAGCAGGTGTCGCAGAGCCTGAAGATCGGCGAGACGGGCCTGGCCTTCTTCGATGTCACCAACAACGGCGATACGCCGATCACCGGCCGGGCGGTCTATAACGTCGTGCCCGAGGCGGCCGGCGCCTATTTCCGCAAGCTGGAATGCTTCTGCTTTTCGGACCAGACAATCGCCCCGGGCGAGACCATCAAGTTTCCCATGGTCTACTTCGTCGATCCCGAATACGCCGAGGACTTCGAGACCCGGAACAAGGCCGAGATCACCCTGTCCTACACCTTCTATCCGTCCAGCGAGGACGCCCAGGCGCAGGCGCGTACGCACGCCCCGACAGACCTGGCCGCTTCGGCTCTTGGCGGATCGCAAGGGGCGGGGCTATAGCACCATTCAGACCACCCGTCGGCGGAGAGAGCAGCCGGGCCGGCGGTACGAGATTATGAGGGGTTAGGACCGAGATGGCCCAAGCAGGCGTCAAGCACGACTATCACCTGGTGAATCCCAGCCCGTGGCCCCTGTTGGCCTCGCTGGGCGCCACCATCATGGCCATCGGCCTGGTGACCTGGTGGAAGGGCCTCTTTGGCCTGCCTGCGGGAACCTGGTGGCTGTTCGCGGCCGGCTTCGTCCTGATCATGCTGGTGGCGACCGCCTGGTGGATCGACGTCACCAAGGAAGCCAACGCCGGCGACCATACCCCCGTGGTCTCCATCGGCCTGCGATACGGCATGATCCTGTTCATCGCCTCCGAAGTGATGTTCTTCGTGGCCTGGTTCTGGATCTTCTTCGAGATGGCGCTCTTCCACGAGCACCGGACGCTTTCGAGCATCGAGGAAGTCCGTCAGGCCTGGGCCACCTGGCCGCCCGCCGGCATCGAGACGGTGCCCGCCTGGAACCTGCCCCTGGTCAACACCCTGACCCTGCTGCTCTCGGGCACCACGGTCACCTGGGCGCACCACGCGCTGCAGCAAGGCGACCGCAAGGGCGCCAAGATCGCCCTCATCCTGACGGTGATCCTGGGGGCGATCTTCAGCCTCATTCAGGCCTACGAGTACCACCACATCCTCTCGCATCAGTACTTCTTCTCCGAGAACGCGATGAACTCGGGGCTTTATGGCTCGTCCTTCTTCATGGCTACGGGCTTCCATGGCTTCCACGTGCTGGTCGGCACCATCTTCCTGCTGATCTGCCTGATGCGGCTGATGCGCGGCGGCTTCACCCCGGAGAAGCATTTCGGCTTCGAGGCGGCCGCCTGGTACTGGCACTTCGTCGACGTGGTCTGGCTCTTCCTGTTCGCCTTCATCTATGTGGTGTTTGGCGGGGCGGGCGGGCACTAGCCGATGACGCGGCCCAATCCGCTCCTTTCGGGTCTCGCCGGTCGGTGCCCGAACTGCGGAGAGGGCCACCTCTTCGACGGCTTCCTGAAGGTCGCGCCCCAGTGCGAGGCCTGCGGCTATGATCTGGCGAAGGCCGATTCCGGCGATGGTCCGGCGGTCTTCGTCATTCTCATCGCCGGCTTCGTCGTGGCCTTCGCCGCCCTCTATGTGGAGCTGGCCTTCACACCGCCGATCTGGCTGCACCTCCTGCTCTGGCTGCCGCTCACCGTGATCGTCTCCCTGGGGCTCCTGCGCCCCATGAAGGGGATCATGCTCGCCGCCCAGATCGCCAACCGGGCGTCCCAAGCCCGCTCCGATGACTGACGCCGCCGCGACCCGCCGCCTGCCCATCGGCCTGACGCTGGTGGTCCTGATCGCCCTGGGCATCCTCATCGCCCTGGGGGTCTGGCAGCTCCAGCGGCTGGGCTGGAAGACCGACCTGCTGGCCCAGATCGAAGCCCGCTCCACGGCTGCGCCCGCGCCGGCCGGCGAGATCCTGGCCCGGGCCGGCCAGGGGGAGGATGTGGGCTTCTATCGGGTGCGCCTGATCTGCCCGGGCCTCGACACCGCCTCCTTCCTGCAACTCTATGGCCTCAAGAACGGGCAGGCCGGCCAGAGGCTGTTTTCCGCCTGCCCGGTGGACGGCGGCCCCTATCGCAGCGTCCTGGTGGACCGCGGCTTCGTCCCCGACACGGTGGAGGCCCGTCCGCCGGTGGCCAGCGAGCGCGGGACGACGCCCGTCGAGGTGGTGGGCCTGCTGCGAGAGCCCGACGCCCCCAATTTCGTCACGCCGGAAAACCAGCCGGCCCAGAACCTGTGGTACGGCAGCGACGTGCCGGCCATGGCGCAGGCCCTGGGCGCCGAGGCGCCAGCCCCGGTCTTCCTGTTGGCCGAAACCTCCAGCAATCCGGACTTCACCGCCCTGGACCCCACGCCGCTTCCCGGGGAGATCGCCAACCGCCATCTGGAAATATCAGAAGAGCGTCGTGTCGGGAAAGAGTGTAGAGCTCGGTGGGCGCCGGATCATTAAAAAAAACAAACAACAACAGCACGACACGTGAACCGCCAGTGCACCTCATAGCGGC